>DASPVY010000057.1:0-5756 GCA_035622115.1 Candidatus Acidiferrales bacterium | reverse complement strand
AAGTTTAGCACAGCGTACACACCGCGCGGCTCGCCGCCACGCCCATCTCGCAACCGTGGTAAGATTTTGCGTACGCCGGACAGCGCGAAGGAGTTTTGGTTTGCCTCTCTACGAGTACAAGTGCGAAAAGTGTGGGAATCGGTTCGAAAAGATCGAGCCCGTCACGGCGCCCGAAACGAATAAATGCCCCAAGTGCAAGGGTCAGGCGCTGCGGCAGCCCTCCTCGCCCGCCATTCAATTCAAGGGATCGGGATGGTATGTGACGGATTACGCTAGAAAAGGAAGCGGATCGCCCTCGTCCTCGAGCGAGGGCGGGGACGGCAAGTCTAAGCCTTCGAATTCAGATCCAGCCCCGACCAAGAAAGACTCTTCGTCGAAAGACTCTTCCTCGAAAGAATCGTCGAGCAAACCGAAAAGCAAGAAGGAATAAATCGCGGGAAACTGCGCGGTTGACGCGGCGCGTCCGCTCTATAGCTTCAATGTTTTGAGATAATTGCGAAATGATGGCCCGAGATCGGTGTTCTTCAGCGCCATCTCCACCGTTGCCCGCAGGAAACCGAGCTTGTCGCCCGCATCGAGCGTGCTGCCCTCGTACTTGTAGGACCAAAGACCTTCATTCTTCGCCAGCAGGCGCAGTGCGTCGGTGAGCTGGATCTCTCCGTTCCGTCCGGGTTCGGTGTTTTCGATGTACTCGAAGACTTTGGACGGCAGGACGTAGCGGCCGGTGACGGCGAGATTGGAAGGTGCTTGGTCTGGCGGGGGCTTTTCGATGACGTCGCGGATGCGCCTGTAGCGATCGCGATCGCCAAAGCCGGCCGAGGCGTCGTGCTCGACGTCCACGATACCGTAGAGCTGAACGCGTTCTGGCGGCACTTCCTCCACGGTGATCGCGCCCTCGCCGGTCTTCCCGTAAACCTCCATCAGCGCTTTTGTAGCGGGGACAACGCCGTCGTGGATTACGTCGCCGAGAAGGACTGCAAACGGTTCATCGCCGACGAGCTCGCGCGCCAGCAGCACGGCGTGGCCCAGGCCGAGCGCTTCGCTTTGGCGCGTGTAGCTGAAATGAATTCCGCCGCTGATCTCGCGAATCATTTCCGCCTGGCGCGATCGGCCGTGTTCTTCGAGGAAGCGTTCGAGCTCCGGGGCCAAATCGAAGTGATCCTCGATGGCGTTTTTGCGCCGGCCGGTGATAATGATGATGTGTTCGATGCCGGAGGCGATGCATTCCTCGACCGAGTACTGAATCAGCGGCTTGTCGACGACGGGCAACATCTCCTTCGGCTGCGCCTTGGTGGCCGGAAGGAATCGAGTGCCGAGACCTGCGGCGGGTAGCACCGCTTTCCTGACCTTCATAATTGGTTTCGCCATTCGCGATTTGCCCTCAAAATGCGGAAGCCGCACAATACGGTTCGGACGCAGCATCTGTCAATCCGCCAAACACCGTAGCAGAACCGGCGGCGTGCTAACATCGTCTATCTGCCGCTAACGCAAGAAAATTATTTCATGGATACCAACGACACGAAAGCGCGAGACTCCGCCCCGGTGCTATCCGCGGAAAAGGCGGCCGGCCGAGCGGCTGGATCGGCAGCGGCTCGAATCCTCGGAATTGAGTCGTCTTGCGACGAAACGGCGGCGGCCATCGTCGTGGATGGGCGCGAAATACTTTCGAGCGTGGTCGCATCGCAAGTCGACATTCATCGTAGATATGGCGGGGTCGTGCCCGAGCTCGCCTCTCGGGAACACTTGCGCCAGATCGTGCCCGTGGTTCGCGAAGCACTGGTGCAAGCGGGCGTCGCGCTTACCGATGTTTCCGCGATCGCGGTCACACGCGGACCCGGACTTGTTGGATCGTTGCTCGTCGGCATGACCTACGGCAAGGTGCTGGCGATGGCGCTGGGGAAACCGCTCATCCCGGTAAACCATCTCGAGGGCCATGTTCACGCGGTCTTGCTTGAGGCCCACGCGGCGGGCCGCGAGCCGCGATTTCCGGCGATCTGCCTGATCGTGTCGGGCGGGCACACGATTTTGTATCGAGTCATGGCTGAGCCCAGCGTTGCGCCGATGGAGTCTCGCGGCGATGGCCATCCGCCGGCCCATGCGTTCCGCTATGCGCGAATCGGCGGCACGCGCGACGATGCGGCAGGCGAGGCCTACGACAAGGTTGCCAAGATGCTCGCGCTCGGATATCCCGGCGGGCCAATCATCGATCAACTCGCCGAGTTCGGCGACCCAACCCGAGTGGCCTTCGGCGAAACCAAGATCCGCGGCAACGCGCACGATTTCAGTTTCAGCGGCATCAAGACGGCGGTCTTTTATTACCTGAGGAAGCGCGCTGAATTTCAGCCGGAGATCGCAACGCGAGGGGAAGCATTGGGGCGCGGAGAGAAGAGCGCAAAAGCGCTGCGGCCCTTGTGCTCGCCTGCCACGCTCGATTTGATTGCCAGCTTTCAGCGCGCGGTGGTGGGAGATTTGGTGAAGCGAACCATGGCCGCGGCGGAAGAATTTAAGTCGCGCGCCGTGCTAGTTTCGGGAGGCGTGGCAGCAAATCGCGAATTACGCGAGAAATTTGAAGAGGCTGCAAATCGCGCCCGGATCGAAGTCTATTTCCCGAGTCGCGCTCTCTCCACCGACAATGCGGCAATGATAGCCGCTGCTGCCTATCCAAGATTTCTTGCCGGCGAATCCGCGGACGCGATGTTAAACGCCGAAGCGAATCTTCCTCTCGCGTAATCGCTCGGCGCGAATCGCGCCTATCCCAGCGTTTTTTCGTAGACGTAGGCCATGCCATCGTGCGTCACGGCGTAGACTTGCTGCGTGTCGTAGCTCCAGCAAATGTCCACGACGCTTTCGGCGTCGTAGCCATCCAGAATTACGCCGGTGCTCAGGTCGGCGACGAAAATCCGCCCCTTCGACGAATTCTTGAGCCACGATGAGTAACATGCGCACAAGGGCTGCGTCGGATGGCAGCGCGCTAGCTCGGCATTGAAGAATAACGGAACCGATTCAAGCTCGCCGTTGTGTATGGCGAACGCGCGCCCGCCCGCGCAGTAGATGAGCGTTTCACCGTCGTCGGTAAACGCTAGAGCCGTGATTCCACCGTGAACGGGAACGAAGATCTCGCGGCGCATGCTGGGCACCGAGGCCACTAAGAGAAAATCGTCCGCCCATTCGCCCGCGCATTTCAGGGCGAGGGCGATAGCCTCGCCGCGCGGGTGCAGGGCCATCGGGCCGAATCCGGAAAACGCGACTTCATCCTCAGTCGTATCGCGAATCGAGACGGCCGCGAGTGACGGCGCAATATCGAGCGAGCTCATGGGCGTCTCGTCGAGCGCAGGCATTTCCGCGCGGCAATTCCAGATTCGCAACGACCGGTCAGGGGCGAAGGCCGCGCCCAGGAGCGATCCGTCCGGCGACCAGGCGAACGAAGCATTCGGCAAATCGGGCACGGCAAACGATTCGAGATGCGTCTTCGATTGCGCGTCGAATATCTGCAATTGATTTGACGATAGGTTCGAAGCGGCCAGAAGCAGGCGTCCCGTAGGAGACCAGACAAGCGCCGAACCCGATCGGCCCTTTGGCGTCTTTTCCTCCGCGAATTCCGGCGTCGGGAGAGATTCCGTTGGAACGTCCAAGTCGAGATCGCAGATGGCGAGACGCAATCCGCTCGCGCTGCCGGCGCCTAGAAATACGCCGATCTTTCCGGCGGGCGAAACCGCTGTGCATGCCTGCCGTCCTGAAAACACCCGCTTGACGACCCAATTCGGCTCGCGGCCAAAGTCGCGGATGCCACGCCGGACCAGCGCGGCAGTCCTCATTGCCAGCGCCTGCCCGCGTCGGGGAACGATCGAAGACGTCAGCTTGTCGGTGGTCGTAGCCATCAGGAACTCACACACGCGGCGTGCTCGGCGAGAGCCGCATTCGTCGCTGCGATCTCGCGGTCAATTCTTCGGGCGAGCTCTGCGAAGAGATTCAGTCCGCGGCGCGCCACTTCGCCGAACTGAGCGCGAAGCTGCTGCGAGTCCGAAGCCAGCAGCGTTTGCATCTCCGCGCCGATTTCATCGAGCCGGTTTTTCACCTGGCTGATGCGGCGAATCGTGCGCACGAGGTCCGCGCCCGCTCCATCGCCGTGAATCCTCTCAGGCGAGCACTCGTAAGCTTCGATCACGCGGGTGAGACCTGCTTTGTCGCCCGCCAGGTAGGCGCGATTCGCGTCGGCCATCAACTGTTGCCGCCGCGCGCGATCGACGTCATCGGAAGTAAGATCGGGATGCACACGACGCGCCACATCGCGATAGAGGCGCTTCATCTCCGTTGTGGGCGAAAACGTCGTCTGCGCGTGCGCTTTTCCGGTTCCGGCTGTCGAGCGGGTTGCTTTCGCCCTCGCGCGGGCGCGGCGCGCGGCTTCCTGCAATCGCAGGTCGTTCGGGTTCTCCGCCGCAACGCGCTCGGCGAGCTGAGCCTTTAGCTCATCGAGTTCGGCATACCGCAGACCGACTTCCGCCAGATACTTTCGTTCGAACGCCGCAAGTTCCGCACGCTGCGTCGCCAGTTCGACCTCGCGCTCGGCAAGCTGCGACTCGAGCGATGCGAGCTCAAGCTGCTGCTTCTTGAGCTCGCGGTCTTCGGGCCGCGTAATCTGAAGTTCGCGTTTCGGAGGCATGGATCGCGCTGGTGCTACCTATTGAGACGCGACAATAGTGTAAGCGTTGAGGGAGCCACGCGAACGGGTCTCGCTCGCCCGTGTTTCCAAAAAACAAAGGAACGAGCCCGGCGGCGACTAGCCCATCCAATGCCGTGTGGCGGGCAGTAGCCGGTTCTGGCGGCCAATTTGACGACAACCCCCGGATGGTCAGGTCTAGTCCCGAGTTTTGCCCGGGCGGACGGATTCGTTAGAATACCGCCGGGCCGCGACCAATTTTCCGTCTTGCAGACCAGCCGACACGGGAGCGCAAACGATGAAAGAGACGATTGAGGAGTATAAGCAGCGAATCATGAGCTACGCCGCCGGGAAAAAGCCCCTCAAGGTTCAAGCGGCTACCGCCGCGAACATCGAAAAATTGATCAAGCGGGTACTGGCGGCCAAGCTTCGGAAGCGCCCGGCGCCAGACAAGTGGTCGGTGACCGAAATCATCTCTCACCTTGCCGATTCGGAGATCGTCATTGGCTACCGTATCCGGAGCATTCTGGGTGCCCCCGGAACGCCGATTCAGGCGTATGACCAGGACAAGTGGGCCGAAGCGGGGAACTACGCAAAGAGAGATCCGCACTCGCAGCTCGGCGTCTTTCGAACCCTGCGGGCCGCGAATTTGGACCTGCTGAAGTCGCTGCGTCCCGAGCAGTGGAAGCAGTACGGGATTCATGCGGAACGCGGAGAAGAGAGCGTCGAGAGATTGACGGAGATGATTTCCGGGCACGATATTAACCACACCCTTCAAATCGAGGCGATTATTGGCAGCAGGAAGTAGGTGAGGTCAAAAAATCTGGGTGTGGAAGCATATGCCCACACCCAGGAAAGCCGCGCGATTGGTCGAGGAGTTTAAAGTTCAGTTCAGTCTGGTAGCTTTGCTGGCTCCGGCATCTGCAGATGGGCCTTGGCCAGCGCCCGGATCAGGCTAGACTCGATCGCCTGCTCTGAGGTGTTGCGGGCTGTGGCCAGTTCGCTGACCAAGAGGTACTTGGCGCGCTCAAGCATTTTCTTCTCGCGGAAGGAGAGCGGCTTAGACCGGCTCAGGGCGACCAAGCCCTTCAACACGGCG
>DASPVY010000056.1:0-2538 GCA_035622115.1 Candidatus Acidiferrales bacterium | reverse complement strand
TTTGCCGGCGGCCTTTGCAGAAAATTGAAAAGCTTCTTGCGATAGCTGGTAGGCCTTAGCTGCGTGCTCCATCGCCTGCCGCGAGTGCTCGTGTCCGGATTGATGATCCCCTTTATCGTGATGCGCGGCGGCGACGCGGTGGGCGTGGGCAGCGAGCTCGTGGAATTCCGCCGCTCGCTGGTGTGAATCGTTTGGCACGATATTCCCCCTGAGCCAATTCTGCGTTCGTAAAGGCAGGCTGTAGCTTACCGCAGTTCGCCGGAATCCGGAGCTTACTCGCTTTCCTGCACGACGCGGCCGCCGAGCGGCTGAATGGGCCGGACATCGTGCGGATAGAGCCTGGCGAACGCGGCGATCTGCTCAGGCGAGACTTCGACGGGAGTTTTCAGCACGAACCAAGCGACGCCTTCGGTGCAGGGCGGCGCCGTGAGCGAACCCATGTAGGAGTAGTAGGCCGTGTCGCGGGGCAGCAGGCCGGCGGGGTTTAGCTCGACTCCGGGAATTTCCTCTTCGTTGCCCGCGGTGACGGGCATGTGATTCCAAATTTGCTGGACCGTGGCGTTCGCGCCGCCGGCCTTCAGCAGAATCGCAACCCCGGCAATTTTTCCGTCGCTCGATTCGTGCATCAAATGAGCAACCATATCGAACGGCTGGCCGTGAATGTACTCTTCGCTGGGGCGATGAAAATGAAATTGGGTGAGCTGGTAGCGGGCGTCTCCCACGATCAGAAAATCTCCGCTGCCCGGAGCGTGAAAGTTCACCCGGATGGTGTAGCCGTTGTTGATCAAATACTCGAGCGGGGCGGTCTTGTATTCGAAGTGCAGCGAGGGGAGCGGGGCTTTGGTGGCGGATGAAATGTCGATGGGAGACTGCGAATGGCCTGCATTGCAGGCTGCGTAAGCGGGATCCAAGTCGCCCCAATGTTCGGGCCCTTCGGCACCGTCGTAGCTCCAGTGTGTTTTCCACTGGGCCGCGGAGATGGCGACAACCAACGATCCGATGGTCATCCAGAGTTTTCGCAAAGGGCACCTCGATGACGCGCTCGCCGGCGCGGCGATGGGCGCACGCGGAAGCGTGGCGAGGAGTATAAAGGCGGCGCGCATGGACGATTCGTTCTGTGTCAAAGCATGGATGCAAAGACGGGCGCGCGCCGAGCGGCAGAATGGACCTTACCGGACGATCCCAGTCGTCCTTACCGGACGATCCAGTCAGTCGGATCTTCGAGGAAATGGAAATCGCAGCGCTGGTTTGGGGTTCCCGGCGCGTCAATGTGGGTGACGCGGGCGCAGCCGACGGCTTTTTGCGGATTCCGCGTGAGAAAAATTTCGACCTGAGCGCCTGGAGCGAGCGGAAGGCGGCAGGGCGCGAGAAAATCGTGGGCGCTGACATTTTCGGTGATTACCGCGGCGTCGAACGGCTGTCCGTGGGAATCGGTGCCTCGCAGAGTCAGAGCGATCCTCAGCTTGACGCGCGGATCGGCGTGGGCCTCGGCGTGCGCTACGCTGCGGCGCGCTTCGATCAACTGCGCCAGCGTTTTTTTGAGGGCGGGGATGTCCACCGGCTTCTGAAAATAGGCTTTCGCGCCAATATTTTCGCAGATCTCTTTGTAGCGGTCGCTCGGTGCGCCCGAGACGATGACGATGGGAATTTTCTGAGTGAAGCTCAGCGAACCCAGCGCGCCACACACTTCGATTCCGGAATATTTCGGCATGGCCAGATCGAGAAGAATCACGTCGGGGCGGTGTTCGAGAGCGAAAGCAATGGCATCCTCGGGCGAGCCGGTGTCAACGATGTCGTAGCTATCCTTCAGGCGGTAGCGAAGGAGCTTGCGAATCGCTTCGTCGTCGTCGATGACCAGGAGCCGCGGAAGGCGCGGGACGCGCTCGCTGCCCTCAATCGTTTTTGGGTCGGCTTTCAGCATAATCAGGCCTTTCTGGCGGAGTTTCCGCGGAGGACTGCTCGTCGAAGATTTCGTCGAGGCTTCGGGTCAGTTGAGCCTGGGTGAAGGGCTTGCGAATCATGAAAACTCCTTCATCCAAGACGCCGCGATCGGCAATCGCGCCATCGGTATAGCCCGACATGAAAAGAATTTTCGTGTCCGGCCGGCTGGCCGCTAACATCTGGGCAAGGACGGGCCCGCCCATGCCGGGCATGACCACATCGGTGAGCAGCAGATCAATCTTGCCGCGGAAGCCGTTGGCCACCTTCAGGGCCTCCTCGCCGTTTGGCGCTTCGAGAACGGAATAACCGAGGCGCGCGAGCAGCTTGTGAGTGAGCTTGAGAAGGGAGGGCTCGTCCTCGGCGACGAGAACCGTGCGCTGTTCATGCGTGCGAATTTTGGGCGCCGCGGGTGGCGAGAGCTCGCGAGGCTGCCCTTCAATCCGCGGGAGGAAGATCTCGAACTTCGCGCCGTTCCCGGGTTCGCTTTCCACCCAGATATAACCGCCGCTTTGCTTGATGACGCCATAGACGGTCGCGAGCCCCAGCCCGGTGCCTTTGCCCTTTTCTTTTGTGGTGAAGAATGGTTCGAAGATGCGG
>DASPVY010000055.1:0-6526 GCA_035622115.1 Candidatus Acidiferrales bacterium | reverse complement strand
ATCGAGATCCTTCGAATCGCGCAGCAGCGCGATGACGAAGTCTCCGCTTCGGACGTAGTGCGTCAGGTCGCTGAAGAAATGGTTTCCATGCGGGTAATAGCCCATGTCCTGAATAATCGCGCCACCGTAGGCGTAGCCGTGAGCTTCTTTGAGCTGATCTTTTGTGGCATCGGGAAAGCGCGCGAGGAGCAGCGGGCGAATGCCATCCGTCCACGCGCTGTCGATGATGGCCTCATGCGAAAGCGGAGCGTAGGCGGCGATCTCGATTGGGCACGCGGCGGCCAGCAGAAGCACCAGCGCCAGCGCCAGCGCGCCGCATCGCGGTAAGAACATGCGACTCTCGTTGTGCCGGATTCTAGGCAACATACTTCATCCCGTTTGATCGTAGCGCACAACAGCGCTCGATGCGCGATGAGGCTCGCGGCACATCCGCCCATTCGATGAGTATGGGGACAGCCGGGTTCTACGATCCACGCATGGAGACGCGAGAGACGCAGAATCCGGCTCTGTTGAATTCCTTGGCGCCAGCGTCCGCGCCACGATCTACTTCACGCGCCGGGCAAATTCACAGCGCGTCCCCTCGATTGACGCTGGGCGACTACGCACCCTATAGTGGCTGATTCACGCTCGCATTCGTGGCCGGTCAAGCCGGCCTGTACATGCCTAAAATCAATCCAAAAGCCGCGGCTGACACTGTAATCGCGCGCTGCCGAAAGCTCGCCACGTTCAGCGAGCTGCCCGGCCGCACCACGCGGACATTTCTTTCCTCGCCGATGCGCGATTGCCATCAGGAAATCGCCGGATGGCTCGAGCCGCTCGGAGCCGAAATCAAAATCGACGCCGCCGGCAATTTTCGTGCGCTTTATGAGGCCAAGGAACCCAACGCGCCGCGACTTCTAATCGGCTCGCATCTCGACACGGTCCCCGATGCCGGATGCTTTGACGGAATCCTCGGCGTGGTCCTGGGCGTCACGCTGCTGGAATCACTTCGCGGGGAGCGGCTTCCGTTTGGAATCGAGATCGTGGGCTTCTCCGAAGAAGAGGGAGTGCGCTTCGGCGTGCCCTTCATCGGCAGTCGCGCTCTCGCCGGCAGGCTCGATGACGAATTATTGGCGCATAAGGACGAGCGCGGAATCAGCGTGCGCGCGGCTATCGAAAATTTTGGATTGAATCCGGGCGAGATTTCCGAGGCTCGCTTGAACGGCGAAATTCTCGGCTACCTCGAATTTCACATCGAGCAGGGACCGGTGCTCGATGAACTCGGCCTTCCGCTCGCTGCCGTGGAAGCGATCGCCGGCCAGAGCAAGCTCGAATTCACGTTTCTGGGGCGCGCCAATCACGCCGGCACCACGCCGATGCATCTGCGTTGCGATGCAATTGCAGGCGCGGCGGAGTGGATCACCGCGGTCGAACGGGAAGCGCGGCTCATCCCCGGGTTGGTGGCTACCGTCGGCAAAATTGACGCCAAGCCGGGCGCGACCAACGTGATCGCCGGGGAGGTGCGGCTCACGCTCGATGTGCGCCATCGCCACGATGATGTTCGAGTCCGCGCCGTTGAAACTTTGATTCGACGCGCCGAAGATATCGCCGCGCAGCGCGGCCTCTCCGTGCGGCGCGGCCCGCAATCGAGCCAGGCAGCCACGCCGATGGACTCGCATCTTATCGGCGACGTCGAAGAAGCAATTCGACGGGCTGGATGCGAGCCACATCGCATGGTGAGCGGCGCGGGCCACGATGCTATGATCCTGGCCGAAAAAATTCCTGCAGCGATGATTTTTTTGCGATCGCCTCTCGGCATCAGCCACAGCCCGGAGGAATCTGTGAAGGTTGAGGACGTGGAGAAAGCACTCGAAGCCGGATTGCAACTTTTCAATCTTCTCGCGTCACCGCCCGAACTCCAAAAAAAGCGAGTCATCCGTGCATAATCTCGGACAAACCCGAAGTTCCCGGCGCTCCGATCACTTTCTGCTGACGCCCGACACGTTTGTGCGCACCGCATTGCCCGGAATGACGAACTGTACGGCCGTCGTTCACTGCGGGCCGGCGATGGGCGCGGCGTTCACGGAGTACAGCGCTGAATTTGAATCCGGCGGCGTACTCGGACCCACCGAAGCGCAGCGTTTCGTCTACGTGCTCGAAGGAAACGTCAAAATCGAAACCAAAGGCAAAAAGGCCGAACTTGGCGTCCGCGGTTACGCATTCTTTCCGCAAGGATTGGAGCATCGCGTCTCCACCGCGCGCGCCAGCCGCGTTGCCGTTTTCGAAAAATCGTACCAACCCGTCGAATCCGTCAAGCCGCCGGCGCTGATCGTTTCATCCGAGGACGCAATTGAATCGCATCCACTCAACGATGATCCGGATCTGCAAGTGAAATGCCTGCTTCCGGACGAGATGAAATTCGATTTTGCGGTGAACACGATGGTCTACCAGCCGGGCGCCGGTCTCAGCATGGTCGAAATGCACGTCATGGAGCATGGATTGCTCATGCTCGAAGGCGGAGGCATCTATCGTCTCGGCGATTCCTGGTATCCGGTCACCGCCGGCGATTTCATCTGGATGGCGCCGTGGTGCCCTCAGTGGTTTGGTGCGATCGGCAAAGTGCCCGCCAAATATCTCATCTACAAAGACTGGAACCGGCATCCGCTCGCAGCCAAGCCGCGATGAAGCTCGTAATCGATTCCGCGCGGCTCCAATCCGAAATTGACGCGCTCGCTTTGATTTCGGAGGCCGAGCCGCCGGTCGTTACGCGGATCGTTTTCACGCCGGCGGACATGCGCGCGCGCGCCTGGTTGATCGAGCGCTGCGAAGCCGCGGGCCTGGCGGTTCGGCGCGACGCCGTCGGAAATACATTCGCACGCTGGAAGGGCTCTGAGTCCGAGGCGCCCGTCGTCGCCACCGGCTCACACATTGACGCGATTCCCAACGCCGGGAAATACGATGGCGTCGTGGGAGTTCTTGGCGGGCTCGAAGCGATTCGCGCATTGCAGCGCGCTGGATTTCAGCCGAAAAACTCGATCGAGCTTCTCATGTTTACGTCGGAGGAGCCCACGCGTTTCGGCATCGGATGCATCGGCAGCAGGCTGCTTTCCGGCACGCTTTCGGCGGAAAATGCCCGGAAGCTCACGGACAAAAACGATGAATCGCTCGAAGCCGTTCGCCGCAACGCAGGATTCAGCGGAGAACTCGGCGAAGTCAAACTTTCGAGCGGGTATTACAAAGCCTTCGTGGAATTGCATATCGAGCAAGGCCCCCTGCTTGAACGGGAGCATGTGCCGCTCGGCATCGTCACGAAAATTGCAGCGCCTGCGAGCGCGCGCATCTCGATCGAAGGCGCGGGCGGGCATGCTGGCGGCGTGTTGATGCCGGACCGCCGCGACGCGCTGTGCGCAGCTTCCGAGCTGATTTTGGCGATCGAAAATGCCGCGCGCACCAGCGGCTCCGCCGATACCGTGGCGACGGTCGGCATGTGCGACGTTTTCCCCGGCGCGATCAATAGCATTCCCAGCTGCGTTCGGATCAGTCTCGATGTGCGCGACACCAGCCTTGCGCGCCGAGACGCCGCGATGCGCGAGATCGATTCCGCGTCGAAGCAAATCGCCGAGCGCAGAAAAGTCTCGGTGCAGATCGAGACGCTGAACGCCGACGCACCGGCCGACTGCGCCCCGCTGGTAATCGACGCGCTGTCCGCTTCATGCCGCAAACACGGCGAAAAATTTCAGATGATGGTCAGCCGGGCGTACCACGATTCTCTCTTCATCGCGCGAATCGCGCCGGTCGCAATGCTCTTCATCCCGTGCCGCAATGGCTATAGCCACCGGCCGGATGAATACGCTTCCATCGAAGACATTGCTCGCGGAACGTTGGTGCTCGCCGCAACTCTCGCCGGCTTGTCCGCATAAGCCGGCGCCCCGAAGTCGTCGATCCATAAGGCGGTCGTTCCCGCGCATCCATTTGGAACGGAGCCCCTTCCGCGCCATTCGAGCGGTCACCTGGGACGTCTTCTGCATCTCATGGACTTCGACCAGGACGAACAATTCTTTCGTCGCGGCTTCGAGGCGGCTCTGGACATCAACCAGCGCAATAAGACCTTCGACGAGTCGCTCGATGAACTCCGCTGGCGATATCAGGATTCATTCGACCACGCGGCGTTCCGCAAGGGCTATGATCGCGGGCGCGCTTACCTGAATGCAGTGAAAGGCGTGGACGCCAAGCGCGTTTCCGCTTAGGTCCTTGACGTACGGAATCAGTCGCCATCCGGGAACTTGGAAGATGTAAACAGCCGCGATGAACGGTGGCTGCGCCTCTTAGTATCGCCAGCTCGTCAGGTCTGCTCCCTGCGGAGCCGTCTGCTGGATGCGCTGCATAATCTTTGGCACGTACATCGTTTCGTAGTGCAGCCGGCTGTAAGCATTGGGGAGCGTTGGGTCGCCGTTCCAGCAATGCTCTGCGCGCGGCCCGTAGGTGACCTCGGCATGCGCGGGCGGGTTCGCACTGTCGAGGAAGTCCTGGAGCAAGTACACCGCATCGTTCAGCATGTAGGTATCGTCCGAGCCGACGTAGACGTGCAACTTGCCGTCCAGTTTCGGCTGCAGCTGCGGCCACTCGCGCTGGAGCTTCGCCGTCAGATCGTAGTGATCGTGCCAGTATTTCGCAACGTCGGGATCGATGGCTCCGGTCTGCTTGTCAAAGATGCGCGCAGGATAGCCGTCCGGGCCGATGGGCGAGAAGACTGCCTGCCAGATGTCGTATTGTTCGCCCGAGCGTCCGTGGTCGCCCAGCGCGGCTTCATACTGGTTCACGCCGCGCTGCGTGATGGAGGTGTGGCCCAGATAGTCGCGCATTGCCGGCTGTTCAATCTGTTTGTTTGCGCCGCTTATAAAGTACGCGTTCGCATCGCTGTAAACGTTGATGTTGCTATAGGCATGAAAGTCCACCGGGTCCGGGCAAGCAATGAACGCGCCGTTGTAGTGGTCCGGATAGAAGACCTGCGCCGCCATGGCTTCCCACCCTCCCGTTGAGCCCCCGTAGAGAAAGCGCGCCCAACCCTGTCCGATGGCGCGGAATTGCTTTTCAACCGCGGGCAGCAACTCCGTCTCGATGGCTTCGCCGTACGGACCCAGGTTCGCTGAATCAACCGCGTAGCTATCGTCGTAGAAGGGATTCGCGGTCTGGATCTTGACCACGAGAAATCGCGGGAAGTCCTTCGAGATCCAGGTTTGATAGAACTTGTACGCCTCCTGCTGCTGAATGCGGTCATAACCTGCAAGGTGAAAACGCTCCGAATAATCCGGCTTGAGATCCGGGTCGGGAGGGCTGGTGCGGAACTCGGCGAAGCCGTCATTGAAGTGGTCTTCGAAGAGCATCAGCGGGAAACGCGCATCCGGATGCTGGTCGAAACCAGTGGGCAGGAGCACCGTCGCGGAGAGATACACCGGCCGGCCCCAAAACTTAGTCAGCAGCGAAGACTGGATGCGCAAGCGGCGGATGAACTCCGAATCGGGAATCGGTGCAATGGGCGGAATGACTTCGCTCAGCGTGACGTCAACGTCGCTCGCAGGCTTGCCGTCTGCTCCGATCGTGATTGAAAAGGGTTTGCTGTAAAGGTTGCCGGGCGCGATATTCCAATGCTGGCCCTCGCCGCGGTCGGGCGCAAGTTTCAAAACGCGGCCGTCCCGCATGTGAAAGGTTTCGTAAAGGTTCAGCACGGCCTGCACCGCGTAGGTGCCCGGGGTAAGTTCACTGAGGTGCAGGTGCGGGTAGCCGGCGGCGGTGTCGTCCACGGTTACAACGCTGCCAGGCTTTGCGCCGTCGAGCGTCAGGCCGAAAATATTCTGCGAGCGCGGCGTGTCGTCGATCTGCATGCGCGGCTCGGCGCTCGGGTCGTTCGACAGCAACAGCAACAGGCGCCCATCCAGGGGACCGGGCTGGGCCGCGCGCGCTCCGCCGCTTTGGAGCGGCCGTGCGTCCTCGGGAATGTGCACGCGAAAACTTTGCGCGTACAGCTTCACTGCGGCATTCGGGCACATCGCGATCAGCAGAGCAACTGTAAGGCACACTCTGGTTTTTGGCATGTCCGAGAGTATACCGCGCGACTCGGTCACAATGGTCCGCTCGCTCGCTAGCCGCATTGGATTACTGGATTTCAGGATTTTGCGAACGCTCGATTGAGAGCACCGGACCACCATTCCACGAATCGCTTTGAAACCGCCGCCTCCGGCACTATCAGATCGAACCCGTGATACGCGCCGGGTATAACGTGAAGCTCGGTCGCAACTCCGGCGTTAATCAACCGTCGTGCGTATTCCACATCCTCATCAACGAACAAATCGAGTGCGCCAACCGAAATGAATGCTGGCGGCAATCCGGCCAGATTATCAAACCGTGCGGGAACCGAGCCGGCCGGAACCGTGGCCGAACCAGCGGGTTCGCCCAGAAGTGATGACCAGCCAAACCGGTTTGAGCCCGCATTCCAAATGAACTGGCCGAGATGGGGCGGAACAGTTCGTGTGCTGCCGGTGCGGTCGTC
>DASPVY010000054.1:0-3729 GCA_035622115.1 Candidatus Acidiferrales bacterium | reverse complement strand
ATCGGGGAACCCGTCGTTGTAGTAGAGGGCGAGCATATTGTTCCGGTCGCTTGCCACGTTGACCTCAGAGTACGGCTGCCCGGTCGACGAGCCGATGACTCCGCTCAGCCGGTCCTGAGTGAGCGTGCTGTTTCCCTCAATCTTTAAGTCCCCAACGCGCGTCTGCGTGCCTTCGGTAATGTCGTAATGGATTTTGAGTTCGCCGATTTTTCCTTTCCGGGAGTCGGTGACATCTGACTTCACATCGGCCTGAAGAAACCCGTTCTCGAAATATAGCCCGCGAATCGAATCCGCATCGTCGTGCACCATGCGCTGGCTGAATTTGCCGCGAGTCAAAAACGTTGTGGGCTGAAGCTGGAGCCGTTCGGTCAGCAACGAACTGCTGAAATAGCGGTTGCCGCTGAAGGAGACGCTGAGCAGGTGATAACGAATCCCGCGCGTCACCGCATATGTGATCACACGCTCGTTGTGTTCCGTGTTTTCCGTGACGCTGAAATTCACCTGCGAGTCGAAGTAACCCTGGCGCTGCAGATCATCGCGAATGTTTCGCAGTCCTTCCTGCAAGAGGTCTTCGTCGACGGCCCCCTCGGCGTAGATCGGAAGCAGGCTGCGCAACTTGCTGGCACGGTAATGCGCCCCAGTCACTTCCACGCGCACGCGCGGGCCAGCCGTCACATCCACGGTCAGCGGCAAATGATTCGATTCCTGATCGTAATCGCCGCGGTTGATGTCCACGGTCGCGCCCAGGTAGCCTTCCGCCACTAATTTCTTGCGGAGCCGATCGGTTCCATGCGTGAGCCGGGCCGACGTGACGTCTTGCTTGGAATTGGGCTTTAAGTGGAGACGCCGCAGCACATCCTGATCTTTGAACGAGCTGTTGTTGACGATTTTAATCGCGCCGATACGGGCGCGCGGGCCAGGTACAACGTGGACCGATACGTCCATTTCCTGCGTGTCTTCGTGCGGTTCGAGCATCTGCTCCACCCGCGCGCGATAGAGACCTTCCTGACGAAGCGTTTCGGCGAGGCGCTCGAGCCCATCTTGCAGCACGCTCTCGCGAAAGATTTCGCCGAGCGGCATCCGCACCGAGGCCAGCGCACTGGCCTCGCTGGGCGGCTCTTTCAGTCCTACGATGCGTATGACGTTGTTGTAAAGATTGCGTACGACAACGAAATCGAGGCGCAGTTCTTCGCCTACTGGCGCAGCTTCGACATGGATTTGAGAATAGCGGCCGGTCGCATAGAGCGCCCGAAGGCTCTGGCGCTCCTGCTCCATGTCGAAGGTCTTGCCCGGTTCTAGCGGCATCGCCGGGAGCTTGTCGGGCAGGACGGCGCCGTGCTCGTCCACAATGCGAATTTCCGCGATGCGCAGCCCTTCAACGGCAGAGTTTGGCGCTTGGCCGCGCGCCAGCGTTGCACATCCGCATAGCATCAGAAACCCAGCGAACCAACGAGCCAGCGCCGATTTTTCGCCATGTCGAAAGATGAGGTGACCCCACGCACCAGCCTGCCCTCAGCCGATGATAATGGGACGGTTCGCTAGTATAGCCGCGTTGCCCGAGGGATTTGAATTGGCGCTATGATGAGGTGTAGTTGCACGGTTACCCGATGAATTCACGCGAAAAAGAGCGCTATTCGCGCCAGATACTTTTTGGAGGCATCGGCGAGAGGGGACAGGAGCAATTGCTCGCGGGCTCTGCCGTTCTCGTCGGCTGCGGCGCGATGGGCACGTCAGTGGCAAATTTACTCGTGCGCGCCGGCATTGGCACGCTGAGAGTGATCGACCGCGATTTTGTCGAGGCCTCCAATCTTCAACGCCAGACGCTTTTTGAGGAGTCCGATGCGCGCGACAATCTGCCGAAAGCTGTCGCGGCTGAGCGCAGACTGCGCGCGATCAATTCGGGAGCTCGGATCGAAGGTGTGGTCGCGGACCTGACTCCCGAAAACGCGCGCGACCTGGTCTCCGGTTATCCGATGATCCTCGACGGCACCGACAATTTTGAAACGCGATTATTGATCAATGACGCTGCGATCGCGTTGAGGATTCCGTGGATTTACGCCGCCGCGGTCGCGAGCACCGGCGTTACCATGACGATTTTTCCGGGTGAAACGCCGTGTCTGGCCTGCCTGCTCGAATCGAGCGATGCCTCGGCCACCGCCGGAGCGGGAGCCGAAGAAACATGCGATACAGCGGGCATATTGAACGCCGCGGTGAATGCAATCGCTTCGATCGAGGCAACGGAAGCAACGAAAATTCTGATTGGCAAGCGTGATGCGCTTCACGGGCGGTTGATTTCGTTTGACGTCTGGCGCAACGTCTATCGCGCGATTCGCGTTGCGCGCAATCCGGATTGCCGGGCCTGTGTCCGCCGGGATTTTACTTACCTCGAAAGTAAGGCTCAGCCTCACATTACGATGTGCGGGCGCGATTCGGTCCAAATCCACGAACGCGGCCGTCGGCTGGATCTTGCCGAATTGAATCGGAGGCTCGCTTCAGCCGTCTCCGAGATTCGCGGAAATGATTTCCTGTTGCGCTTTCGTGTGAACTCTTACGAGGTGACCGTGTTTTCGGACGGCCGCGCCATCTTCAAGGGCACGCGCGACCCCTCGGTAGCGCGTTCACTCTATTCGCGATACATCGGGACGTAGATTCGCCGACGCGCCGAAACATCCTAGCGGACAGTGGTTTGGGTGGGGCTAGGCGAAACGGCGCATCGCCGATTGACGCATGGCGGAACGATCCATATTTTCGCGGGTGTTCATGAGGGTGAGGAGCGTGCTCAGCACCCGCGCTTTCATTTCGTCCGACATGGTGAATCCGCTGGTCGCCACGCTGACGAGGATGTCGCCGCGGTCGGCAATCTGGCGGAATAATTGAACTTGCCGCTCGTGGACCGTGTTCCCCATGGCCGTCTCACGCCGGATTGCCGCACATTCGTCTTCGATGTATAGAGTGTAGTGCAGCAGGCAAAATCCTTCATCAACGAGTCCCGGAGGCATGGGAGCCTTACAGCCTTTGGATTTGCATTCCTTGGGCATGGCGGCGCTGGGCGAATCTCTCTATTACTAGCATCCTAGTGGCGTGGAATCTACGGTACTTGCGAGGTCATGCTTTCAATAAGTTACGGGGAGGTTGAACGCTCGCGCGAGTTGCGGCGCTCATCCATAAATCATTGTTCAGGCGGCCTTTAGCTTCACGAGTCCCAGGTCACTCATCCCGTTCACGATGAATTGCACCGCAATGGCCACGAGGATCAATCCCATCAGCCGCATCAGAATCCGAATCCCGGTCTCCCCCAGGTAACCGCGCACCCGGTTCGCGGCCGCGAGGATCAGATAAGAAGCCAGAGAGCTGATCAGGATTGCGGCATAAACAACCACATGCTGCCACCACGCTTTTGATTCGCCGATGAGCACCATGACCGTCGAGATGGCCGCCGGCCCCGCCAGCATCGGAATTCCCAGCGGAATGATTCCGGCATCGGACTTCGAAGCTCCTTCCGCCGCTTCTTCGGGCGTCTCTCTTGTTGAGGAGCGCTTGGCCCTGAGATTATCCATGCCGATCTGTATCAGTATGATTCCACCCGCAATTTTGAACGCCGGGAGCGTAATCCCGAAAATCCGGAAGATAAGGGTCCCCGCCAGAGCGAATCCGGCCAGGATGAGAGCGCAAGTCCAGCCGGCGCGCTTGGCGACGCGCTTCCGCTCCGCCGGCTCGGAATCCGCCGTG
>DASPVY010000053.1:0-7279 GCA_035622115.1 Candidatus Acidiferrales bacterium | reverse complement strand
GAATTCCCCGACATCGCTCACGAGAAAATATCCGGACGCGACATTCAGCGAGCTCCAAAGCACGTTCACCAGTGGCGAAGACTTCCCCTTGCCCGGCGGCGAAGAGAATGGACTGGGAAACGAACGCCCGCATACGCCGCTTACGAAATGTGGGACGGCGTTGACGAGGAAAGCTCCGCTAAAGAAGTAAGCGAGGTAGTCATACCAGGGCATTGCTTCCTCCTTTTGTGCGAATCGAGAAAACCGCGCGGAAGCGGCGCCGGGATGATAGCACGCACAAAGCAAAGTCTTAGTCTTCAGGCGACTGGAATCCTCACTCGATCTTTCGCGCCGCCACCAAAATGTTCTCGCCGAAGAGGATCGCTCGTGACGACTGTGCGCGGCGAATCTCCTTGTTCCGCGCGCGCTGGCCTGCATCTCTCTCTTTGCGAAATGCAATTAGCGTATAAAGCCACATCCACGGCGCAAGGAATCCATACGCGTAGCTGATGGGCTTCACGTGGGTCGGTTGCACGTCAAAGATGTCAAATCCGGAAATCTGCAAAATGTATCGCAACTCCGAAAAAGTCTTCAGCCCCACATGGTGCAGTGTATGCGGGCTCGCCTCATTGAGCGGCCGTGGATCGGAAAGGTAGAAGCCGCTGCCAAAAAATCGCACGCGCGAACGAATCGAAATCGTATTTGGCGTCGTGACGATGAAAAAACCGCCCGGACGGCAGACGCGATTCACTTCGCGTGCAAACACAAACGCATTTTCGAGATGCTCGATCCCTTCAATCGACACTACGAGATCGAAGCTCGCATCCGGCCACGGCAACTTACTGGTCAGATCGCCGATCTGAAACCGCCCACCCAACGCCTCTCGCGCTTCGGGCGTAAGTTCATTAACGATGTCCACGCCCGAGACTTCAAATCCGGACCTCGCTAGCATGATCGCGATTTCGCCGTCGCCGCACGGCGCGTCCAACACCTTCGCTCCCACGGGCAAACCCAATGCGCCCGCGCGCCGCACCACTGCGTCATAGATTTTCAGGCAGCGTGGAGCCTTCATTTCCTCGACACTCGGCAAAATCGCTTGCTCATTTGCACATTCGTCCGGGGATCTCACTCGTTGAGCGCCAGCTGGCAATTGCGAAAGCTGAGAGTGTATTCCAATCTGGTCGGCTCGCAACGGGCGTTTCCGCGGCTATCTTTGGCCGCTCGTTATGGTTACCGATTCGCGCGCCGAAAAACCGCTATTACACAAGTATTACAGAAAGTTAGCGCACGTCCTGCTAGTCTAGACTCAGCTTCAGGGTGCATGTTTTGAACAATTTTTCAGGGAAGGGCCAAGAAATGGACCTCGGTGATCTGCGGGCTTCGAAGGCGGAAGAAGACAATACAATCAATTGGGTGACGGCTTCCGTCATGGTGATTTTTCATATCCTGGCCGTCGCTGCATTGTTCTTCTTCACGTGGAACGGCCTCTTTATCGCCCTGTTTCTCTGGTGGCTTTCCGCGAGCGTGGGCATCGGCATGGGCTATCACCGCCTGCTGACGCACCGCGGCTATAAAGTCCCGCGATGGGTTGAGTACTGTCTCACCGTTTTTGCCACCTTGGCGCTCGAGGGCGGCCCGATTTTCTGGGTCGCGACGCACCGGATTCACCACCAGTACTCCGATCGCGAAGGCGATCCGCATTCGCCAATTGACGGCACCTGGTGGGCGCACATGGGCTGGATCCTGGTCGGAAAATCCATGCATCACGACACCTCGACGCTCTCCCGTTACGTTCCTGATCTTGCCAAAGACAAGTTCTACGTTTGGATCACCAAGTACCACTACGTTCCTCTCATCGTTCTCGGACTCGCGCTCCTCGCCATTGGCGGGTGGCCCGTCGTGCTTTGGGCTATTTTCCTTCGCACAGTCGTTGGCCTGCAAACGACCTGGCTCGTTAATTCCGCCACGCATTCCTGGGGCACGCGCCGTTACGACACGCGCGATCTCTCCACGAACAGCTGGTGGGTGGCGCTTCTCACCTGGGGCGAAGGCTGGCACAACAATCATCACGCCCACCCGACTTCCGCGCGTCACGGCTTGAAATGGTACGAGATCGACTTCAACTGGTATGGCATCTGGTTGATGAAGACCGTCGGCATCGCGCGCAAGGTGCGCGTCGCCAAGCTGAGCGCCGAGGAAACTCCCGCGAACGCCGCCGAATCCACGCCGCGTCCGGAGCGGATCGCCGCGCCGCCGCAGGTTCAGCCTCAACCCGATCTTCTCGCGTAGCCTCGCCATCGCCGCGGCGCTAAGCTGGGCCTTCAAGTCACGCCGCGAAGTAATGCATTCGCCTGCTGCTGCGCCTCGTTCCAACCCATCGGCGTTACAATAATCCAGAGCAACCATGCAAATCGCGAGCCGGCGAAAAACGATCGCGTTCTTCGTGGCGCTGGGCGTATGCCTCGTCGCGCTGGCCGTCGCTCTCAACATCAGTTGGATCATTCTTAACTGGCGCGAAGGCGTCCTTCTCTTTTTCGGTATCATATTTTTCGCCGCGATCATCGTCGGCATGATCTTGAATACCAGCTTTCTGATCCGCGAAATCCGTCGCAACGAGCAGCACGATAGCTTTATCAACGCCGTCACTCACGAATTGAAAACGCCGATCACTTCCATTCGCCTCTATCTCGAAACGCTGCAGCGCCGCGACGTGGATGACGCGCAACGCCGCCAGTTCTACGGCCTCATGCTCAAAGATACCGACCGGCTACTGGGCACCGTCGAGCAGGTTTTGAAGGCCGGTCAGGCAGGCTACCGGGGCGGCGCCCCTTACCGGACCGAAATCGATTTCGGCGGACTGGTCTCCGAATGCCTGGAACTCGCGCGCACACGCCATCATCTTGCGGCAGCCGCGCTTCACTACGACCAGCCGCGCAACGGCCATCAATTCAATGTCCGCGGGGATCCCGAGGAACTCCGCACTGCCGTCACCAATGTTCTCGACAACGCCATCAAATATTCGCGCGACACCGTTGACATCTCGGCTCAAATCGTCACCCCCGACGACAAGCACATCCTTCTTCGCGTCCGCGACCGCGGCGTCGGAATTCCCGCCGCCGAGCTCAAGCGCATTTTCAAGCGCTTCTATCGCGTTCCCGGACGCTCGCGCTCCCAGGTGAAAGGAACTGGCCTCGGCCTTTTCATCGTTCGCTCGATTGCGAAAAAGCACGGCGGAAAAGTCTTCGCCGAAAGCGAAGGCGAAGGTCTGGGCACCACCATCATTCTTGAACTTCCCCGGAGCCCTGCATGAGCCGCGTTCTCGTCGTCGAAGACGAAGCCCATCTCGCCGATGGCCTGCGATTCAATCTCCAGGCCGAGGGCTACGAATCGCAAATCGTCAACGACGGCGAATCTGCGCTCGATCGCCTTCTCGAAAACAAGCAGCCGTTCGACGCCGTCATTCTCGATGTCATGTTGCCAGGCATCGACGGCTTTGCAGTCGTCGCCAAATTGCGCGAGGCCAAAAATTACATTCCTGTGCTGATCCTCACCGCGCGCGGACGTCCGGAAGATGTCCTGCAAGGCTTTGCGGCAGGCGCCGACGACTATCTTCCCAAGCCATTCGAACTTCCTATTTTCCTCGCGCGCCTTCAGGGACTTTTACGCCGCAGCGCATGGCTGCGCAACTCCCACGCCGCGGCAAGCAGCATTCCGGAAGATCGCTCTGCGCAAGGCGCCCCGAGTGCGGTGAATCGCGACTCATTTTCCTTCAATGGCAAGACCATCGATTTCGCCGGCCTTGAATTGCGCGCCAACGGAAACACGATTCACCTCACTCTGATGGAAGCCAACCTCCTGCGTCACCTCATTCGCAATCTCGGCCACACGGTTTCGCGCAAATCCATCCTCGAAGACGTGTGGGGGCTTCGCGAAGACACCGACACGCGGGCCATTGATAATTTCATCGTCCGCCTGCGCCGCTACATCGAAGAAAATCCCGCCAAGCCCCGCTATCTCCTTACCGTCCGTGGAGTTGGCTACCGCTTCGTGGCCTGAACCGGGCTGCCTTTTCGGACACTGTCCTTCGGTACTATTTCGCGTTTCCATTTTCCAAGCTAGCCTGTAACTCAGATGGCTCATCGTCGCGTAGTCCGGCGACGTAGCAGGCGCCTGAGTCTGCGCGTTCCGGTTCGGATTTATGGGCGCACCGAGAAAGACCAGCCCTTTCGTGAGTTGACGGAAACATTGGGCGTCAACGCTTATGGGGCGCAAATTGGACTTTCCGTTGCCGTTGCCAAGGGGCAGACCGTTCTTCTCGTTCACGGCATCACCGAAGAGGAGAAGGAATGTCGTGTCGCCGATGTTCAGGCCACGCGGCGCGCGAAGTGGAAAGTGGGGCTCGAGTTCGTCCGCCCCGAAGGAAATTTCTGGCACGTGTTTCAACCGCTTCAGACCGTAAACGCAGAGAGGAAAGATCATGTGGAATAACGCATCGGGAGCTCAACCGCCGGCCCCTCGCAGCAATTCTCCGTACGATTCGCCCCAGCCCGTCGATGCGCGCGTCTCGCGCGACGTCGCCACTCTCGGCCCGGGCTTGACTCTGAAAGGCGAACTGACCGGACACGAGGATGTCTTCCTCGATTGCAAATTCGAAGGCCCGGTCAATTTCGGCGGGCACCGCGTGACCATTGGCCGCAGCTCCGACGTACAAGGCGATGTCGTCGCGCGCGAAGCCATCCTCTACGGCAAGCTCGACGGCGATGTGAAAGCTCACGATCGCATGGAAATTAAGAAAGGCGGAGCCTTCACCGGCGATTTGACCACCGGCCGGATCTCCATCGAGGAAGGCGCATTTTTCAAGGGCCACATCGAAGTCGATCCGAGCAGTAAGCCGGTCGGTGTCGATCTCGGCTCAGTTCTTGAACGCGGCGACAAGCACTAAACGATTTTTTACCGTCCCCCAAACCCCCGGGCAGTAAAAGGCGGGGCCGTCTTGACCCAGGCGGTCCCGCTTTCTCCTTTTATGTCGAGCGTTTGTCTCAAGCGCGAGACCCTCACGTTGACTTGCCATTGGGCGAAGCATAAGATTTGCGGCAGTGTCCGACCCTTCTCCACTCTCTGGGCGAACGATTTCCCACTTCCGGATCATCGAGAAGTTGGGCGGTGGCGGGATGGGTGTCGTCTATCAGGCCGAGGACGTTAAGCTGCATCGCTTAGTCGCCTTGAAGTTCCTCCCGGACGAAATTGCCAAGGACGCCCAAGCTCTAGCCCGCTTCCAACGCGAAGCGCAGGCCGCGTCGGCGCTGAACCATCCGAACATCTGCACGATTTACGAGATTGATGAGCATAACGGGCAAGCATTCATCGCCATGGAGTTTCTGGACGGCGTGACGCTGAAGCATCTGATCGGCGGAAAGCCCGTAGAAACGGATGTTCTGCTCGGTTTGGCGATTGAGATTGCCGACGCGCTGGATGCGGCTCACACCGCAGGAATTATTCACCGCGACATCAAGCCTGCCAACATTCTTGTTACCAAGCGCGGACATGCAAAAATTCTGGACTTCGGGCTGGCCAAGCAAACACTGAGGAGCGGAGGAATGGCTTCGGCGGCCACGCGCGCTGTGGATGCCACGGGAGGAATGACCGCGGAACAACTGACCAGCCCAGGGACTGCTGTGGGTACGGTCGCTTATATGTCGCCGGAACAAGTTCGGGGCAAGGAACTCGATGCTCGCAGCGACCTTTTTTCCTTCGGTACAGTGTTATACGAAATGGCCACCGGCATCATGCCCTTCCGCGGCGACACAACCGGAGTCACCTTCGAAGCCATCCTGAATCGCCTGCCGCCGCCGGCATTGCGCGTCAATCCGGAAATCTCGCCGAAATTGGAAGAGATTTTGCAGAAGGCGCTGGAGAAGGACCGCGAGTTGCGTTACCAGGTCGCGGCTGAAATTCGCGCGGACCTGAAACGGCTGCGGCGTGAGACCGATTCATCCGGGCGCGTTACGTCGAGCGGCAGCGCGCAATTGTCCACCGTCGACGCTGCCCTTCCGCAGTCCGGCTCTACGCCGGCGGCCGCGCCAGCCGCTTCTTCGGCCACCCTGCAGACCGCGTCCAGTTCCGCCGTTCGGCAAGTGGCGAGCCAGCATAAATTGGGGGTAACGCTGACGTCGCTAATCCTGTTGGGGCTCGTAGCGGCGGCGGCTTTCGGCATCTATTCCTTCGTTTCACACAAGAAAACCACGCCGTTCGAGCACTTCACGGTCGCGCCCGTCACCGAGACGGGCAAAGCGTCGCTTGCAGCGATATCGCCGGATGGGAACTACATCCTTAACGTGCAACGGGACGGCGGCCAACAGAGCCTGTGGCTGCGAAACGTCCCGACGAAGAGCAACACCCAAATCGTTGCGCCTTCGGACGACCGCTACTACAGCGTGAATTTCTCGCCCGATGGCAATTCCATCTATTTCGCCAAGGATGAGACGGCTGAGAAGAACGTGTACAGCTTGTACCGCGCGCCCGTGCTTGGCGGCAGCCCGGAGCGCATTGTTCACGATATCGCCAGCACAATTAGTTTTTCGCCCGACCGTACGCGCTTCGTTTTCATCCGCAAGAAGCGCAACGAAGGTGAAGGCGATCTGATCATCGGCAATGCGGACGGCTCGGGAGAAAAGTTGCTGTCCAAGCAGAGCACGCGAGTGAACTCGCCGGCGTGGTCACCCGACGGAAAATGGATCGCGACGTCGGAATTTGTCGCAGATCAGTCCGCGTTGTCCGCGCTGGACCTTTTCGACGCCTCGACGGGCGAGAAAAAGACCTTCAAGAAATCCGATATGGACTTGGAATCTCCCGTCTGGCTGCCCGATGGAAGCGGCATCGTGCTGGTGACGAGCGGGCGCGATTCGAATTTCAATCGCAGCCAGGTCGGATTGATTTCTTATCCCCAAGGCGAGTACCGGCCAATCACCAACGACACCAATTCCTATCCGACCATCAGTCTCGCGGCGGACGGAAAGACCATTGCCACGGTGCAATCGCAGTATTTCGGATCGGTGCAGACAGCATCCTACGACGGCAAGGCTGCGGGGAAGCCGACGGTAGTTAGCAGCCGTCCGGCCACCAGCTGGTTCGGGTGGACGCCTGCCGGCAAACTCCTTCTGGAGCAGGAAAACGGCATCTTTCAAATGAATGCCGACGGGACCAATCGTGCGCCGCTGCTTCACGATGACATTCCATCGTTCATGCCGATCTCCTGCGATCATGGGCGCTATATTATTTTTGGATCCGCATCGCGCGGCGG
>DASPVY010000052.1:0-6982 GCA_035622115.1 Candidatus Acidiferrales bacterium | reverse complement strand
ACCACGCAGTGTCTCTTCAAATAATCGGAGACTTTCGATTCGCTGATTTCCAGGTGCTCGGCCAAGTTGGCGCGGAACGGCCCGCCGCCTTGCGAACGCCCTCGCTGGCCTCGAAGGAGCTGGCCGATTCCCAGGCGCAGTGTCTTGCAGGATTCGACGTAGTAGGAAGTCACCAAGTCGGAATCGGAGATCACAAAAACGCCCGGACCTGCTGGAGCTTCGTCAATTTCATCAAGGCGATGAAGCTGGCTTCCGAGCAGACGCCGCAGGAGCGATTCGAGCTTGGCGATGTGCGAAGCGACCGCGGGCTCAGCGGCACGGCCATGGGCGATGCGTTCGGAGGGAAGCATCGGAGGCGGAGCGATCGGCGCGGCCGGCGTCTCGTGAGCGCGAGTGTGAGCAGGAGGCGCAAATTCGTGCGGCTCAGCGGCACCGGCCAGGGCCGGTCGCGATGGGTGGTGAGCGGAAGCAGGCGGTGCGCCCTCGCGATGCTTGCGTCGCCCGCGTCCTCCTCGGCGTCCTCGGCGCCGCCGCTTGTGTGAAGCGCCGCCTTCGATCGGGGCAGCACCGCTAATTTGGGTCTCGAGCAACTGAGACTCGGGCGCGACTGCGGGCTCATCTTCTGCTGCATGGTTGGCGGCCGGCGGATCTGTGATTCCGTGGGTTACGATGGGCTGAAATCCGTGGCTATCGCCGTTTCCGGCATCCTCGGATGCAACTTCCGCGGGCTCGCCGGTGAGAGCGCCCGCGGGAACTGGCGCACCCAATCTTTCCAGCGCCTCCGCGGCTCTCTTCTTCCAATCCGCGCGGCGGAATCGCTCGATGGCAGTCTTGTACCAACGCACAGCCTCGTCGGAGTGCGCGGCCTTCTCTTCTACGGCTCCGAGTTCGAAGGCGACCATAGCATCGCGAGTCTTTGCGTATAGCTCGGCAAGTTTCGCCGGGGCGTCCGAGCCGGATTTGGCTCGGCGAATGCGCCCCTGAATCTGCCGCCAGTTCGCCATGAGGAGGGATTGTATCAGTGGCAGGCCGCTCGATGCCACACGTGAAGTCTCGGCGGGCGCGACGCAACCGCATGGAGCGCTGACTTCGCTCTCGCCGAAGTCGTGGGTGCCTGCATGCGCGCTTTCGTGCATGATTGAGGCGCCGTGAACTCTGCCGCACGAACGGAATGGATCGTGAGCAAAGCGCGAAGTTTGGGTTTCGATCTTTGCGGCGTCGCGCCGGCTTCTGAGTTCGAAGAACTCGAGCGCTTGCCTGGATGGCTCGCGAGCGGTTCTGCGGGAGAAATGAATTATCTGCACGATGCGCGACGCACGAATCCAGCGCTGGCGCTCGCCGGCGTGCAAAGTGTAGTCGTCGTCGCGCTGAACTATCGAACCGCGGAGCCGTATTCGACGGAAGTTCCAGCGACGGATCCCCATGCGGCGCCGCGTGGATGGATTTCACGATACGCGTGGGGCGACGATTACCACGACGTGCTGCGCGCGAGACTCGATGAGCTTGTGGCCGCCCTGCGCACCGAATTTCGCGAGGCGTTTGAGGCACGCGCATACGTGGACACGGGCCCGCTGGTCGAACGCGTCGCGGCGCGCCACGCCGGGCTCGGCTGGCTCGCAAAGAACACGCTGCTCATCAATGAG
The DNA here is from genome assembly GCA_035622115.1 of Candidatus Acidiferrales bacterium. Classification (GTDB taxonomy): domain Bacteria; phylum Acidobacteriota; class Terriglobia; order Acidiferrales; family UBA7541; genus Palsa-147. The sequence goes on along the minus strand of DASPVY010000052.1, from coordinate 5,339 downwards.
CAGCTGGGCTCGTGGATTTTTCTTGGCGCGATTCTCACCACGCTCGAACTGGCCCCGTCCGTTGGCGAGAGTGAGGCGTTGCCTGCCGATCTTTGCGGTAATTGCCGCCTATGCATCGATGCCTGCCCCACCGGCGCAATCGTCGAGCCTTTCGTTCTCGACGCGCGCCGATGCATTTCCTATCTGACGATTGAGCTGCGCGGCGCAATTCCCGAGGAGATACGGCCGAAAATGGGCCGGATGGTTTTCGGTTGCGACATCTGCCAGGACGTTTGTCCGTGGAATCGCAACGCGCCCATCACGCCGCTTGCGAATTTTCTGCCGCGCGCGCTCGACACATATGCAGCCAAATCGACGCCGGAATCTCCCGATGAATCGGGAACATCATCCTCGCTCTTTCATCCCTCTCTCGAGGCCCTTGCGGCGCTGTCCGGGGACGAATTTCGCGCGGTGTTTCGCGGGAGCGCCGTCAAGCGCACGAAATGGCGCGGCCTCGTGCGCAACGCCTGCGTCGCGTTGGGCAACTCGAAACTAGCGAGCGGTTCGCCGACGCGGGAACGCGTGACGGCATTGCTCGGCCGCCTCGCTTCCGCGGAAGATTCGATCATCGCCGAACACGCCCGGTGGGCCCTCGCGCGGCTCGACCTCCGCGATTGACACGCGTATCCGCGCTCGCTAACGTAGCCCGCGCCTTCCCAGGAGGCATCATGAATTTTCCCGTCGTTCATTCATTCTTTCTTCTCGCGCCGCGCTTCATCTTTCCCACGGGCGGCACCGCGACTGAAGAAATCTTTTTGCGCTGGTTCCATTTCATCGCAGGCTTTATCTGGATTGGTTTGCTCTACTTTTCAAATCTTGCCGGCTTGCCGGCGATGAAGGAGCTGGAAGGGGCCACGCGCAGCAAGGCGTATCCCGCGGTGATGTCGCGAGTGATGTGGTGGCTGCGCTGGTCGGGACTCTTCACCGTGCTTTTCGGCATTCGTTACTTCACGATTATTTTGAAAGCCGATGCGGAGAACGCCGGAAACTCGAGTCTGCAATGGAGATGGCTCGGCGAGTGGTTGGTCGTGTGGATCGTCGCGTACGTATTTCTTTATCCGTTGCAGATGCCGTGGAAAGGCAAAGTCGAACAACGCTGGCTCCGCGCCGTTCTCATCGCGATAGTCCTGATCGCCGCGTCGTGGATCGTTCTCGATCTCAATGGCGGCCCGCAATCCTCGAACAGCCATCTCTCCATCAGCGTCGGCGGAGGCCTCGGACTCGTGATGCTTTTGAACGCGTGGGGAATTGTGTGGCGCGCGCAGAAACGGCTGATCGCTTGGTCGCGCGCCGCTGCGGAAAACGGGGCGCCGATGCCGCCCGAAGCCGAAAAGCTGCGCGCGTGGTCGAATTTCGCGTCGCGTACTGCGTTCTGGATTTCGTTCCCGATGCTTTTCTTTATGGGCGCGGCTGAACACTACCCATTCCTGAGCAATATCACAGATTGAAATCCGGCGGATTACGAGCGCCAGCGTAGAACTACGGGGCGTTCCATCGGATGGACCAGCGGAGCGCCGGTACGCTTCGATTCAAGATGTGCGGCCTTCAGCGCGAAATACCATTTCGCCGGGCGATCGGCATCGTCGATCAACATCAGGCGCGGAGCGTGCTTCAGCCCGATGGACTGCCGCGTCATTGTTTCCGTGTCCTGGCGAATGAATCGCGGTCCGAAAATTCTCAGCCCTGCGCCAATCATGGCGTTCCACGGCGCCACATTCCATGCCGCGCAAAAATCGAGCCGGCAAAATTCCCGGCGGATGGGCGTCACCGTCGCGCGGCTCGAAAACCAGGCCGTGCCGCAGCGAATTTGCTCGAAGCGCATGTTCGGCAGGATGAAATCGATCATTGTCGTCACCGGCGCGCCGTAGAGCGAGCGCAGCAATTTATACGGCGCGGAGTTCGCGGAAGGCGTGTGCGTGCTCATCCGGAAGCCGTTCGGAATCGGCTCGAATGCCTTTTGCTTTTCGTGAATGCTGCGCCGGCTGCGCCACCACCACGATTGGTGCACGAACGGTCCATGCGCCGGATCCATCAGCCCGATGATGCCGTTGTCAACGCTGACCGGCATTTCGGCGGAAAAATGCACCATACGGAAACGGCGGCCGAATTTCGGTAACTCAGGCGGCGGAGGAACCGCGTCATTCCGTTGCAAGCGGAGATCGCCGTCGGGGAAATAAGCCCAGACGTAGCCGTCGCGCTCTTCGCACGGGAACGCATCCGCAAAAATCCGCTCGCACTTCAGGCTTGAATTCGCGGTCAGCGAAGGAATTGCAGCGCACTGGCCCGAATGCACATCGAATTGCCAGCCATGATAGCTGCATTCGACGTTGCCATTTTCGAGATGTCCGAACGAAAGCGGCATCCCGCGATGCGGGCAGGCGTCGCGGATGGCAAACGGTTTCCCGCGCGCATCGCGGCCGATCGCGAGCGGAATTTCCAGCGCTACGACGGTTTGCATCCGCCCGCGCCGCGCCTGCGCGCTCCGCGCCACCGGATACCAAAAGCCGAGCAACATTTCGGCGTCGCGATTTTCCGCCGCGCGGCCCGCAGATGTTTCCGCAATTGAGGATGTGTCGCTCATCGCTTGTTTTTTGCGCTTTCTTTGTCCGCGCCGCTATCGTAGTACACGCGGCATCGCGCAGCAATCTACTCCGTGCATCGCCGGAGTTTGACAGGGCCGCGCGTTGCGCCTATTCTGAAAGCAGGTTGCAGGTCATGACCACCGCGTTTTATTAGCAATTTCCCTCGCGCCGCAAGCCGGCGCCCGATTCGCGGGATCCCTTTTCCATTTTCACTTTTTTCATTCTGCGATATGCGCATTGCGAGGCTGTGCGATGGCAACAGGAAAACTCTTTCAAAAACTCGACCAGATTGAAGCCAAGTATGACGAGCTGACACAGCAGCTATCTTCGCCAGAGGTGCTGTCGGACTCTGCGCGCTACCAGAAGCTCGCGAAGACGCACGCGGAGCTTGCCGAGGTCGTGGCCAAACACCGCGAATGGAAGGAGCTTGACAAAAATCTCACTGGCGCGAAGCAGATGCTGGTCGAGGCCGACGATCCGGAAATGAAGCAGATGGCCCATGATGAGGAACACCTCCTGGAAGAGAAAATTCAAACGGTCGAGCGCGAATTAAAACTCTTGCTGCTCCCGAGAGATCCAAACGACGAAAAAAACGTTCTCGTGGAAATTCGCGCGGGCACGGGTGGCGATGAAGCGTCTCTTTTCGCCGGTGAACTTTTCCGGATGTACTCGCGTTACGCCGAAGCGCAGGGCTGGCGCGTGGAAGCTCTCGAAAGCTCGCCATCGTCCGTCGGCGGCCTGAAGGAAATCGTAGCTGCGATTCAGGGCAAGAAGGTTTACTCGAAGTTGAAATACGAAAGCGGCGTGCATCGCGTCCAGCGCGTTCCGGATACGGAGCAGCAAGGCCGCATCCACACTTCGGCTGCTACCGTCGCCGTTCTTCCCGAAGCCGACGAAATCGATATCAAAATCGAGCCGAAGGACCTCCGAATAGACACGTTTTGCTCCTCGGGCCCCGGCGGCCAGTCGGTGAACACGACGTACTCGGCCGTGCGCATCACCCACATTCCGACCGGTCTGGTGGTCTCGCAGCAGGACGAAAAATCGCAAATCAAGAATCGCGCGAAGGCCATGCGCGTTCTTCGCGCCCGCCTCTATGAAATGGAGCAGGAAAAGCAGCACGCGCAGATTGCAGCCGAACGACGTGACCAGATCAAGACCGGCGACCGCTCCGAAAAAATTCGCACCTATAATTTTCCGCAGAATCGCGTTACCGACCATCGGATTGGGCTGACACTCCATCAACTGAATCTGGTGATGGAAGGCAAGCTCGGCGCCGTCGTGGACGCGCTCGTCACGCATTACGAAGCTGAGCGGCTCAATCAGGAGCTCGACGAAGCATAAGTATGCATGGGCGCGGCACACGTCACGCGATGGCGATGAAGACGACGATGTTGATGGATGTTCGAAGCGCGCTGCGAGAAGCAATGGCGCGGCTCGACGCCGCGAATGTGCCGTCGCATACACTGGCCGCAGAGTTGCTGCTGATGCATACGCTCGGCCGCGACCGTGCCTGGCTTTACGCGCATCCGGAATCCGAATTGGAGTCTGCGAGCGCGGAAAAATACTTCGAGCTGGTGGCGCGGCGCACTGCGGGCGTTCCGACGCAGTATCTGACCGGCAAGCAGGAATTTTGGGGCCTGGAGTTCGAGGTCACTCCCGACGTTTTGATTCCGCGGCCGGAAACAGAGCATGTGATTGAAGCGGCGCTGGAGCGCGTTGGCGCGGCGCACAGAGACGATGAGCTGCGCATCGCCGATGTCGGCACGGGCTCAGGCTGCATCGCGGTTGCACTCGCGCGCGAATTGCCACGCGGCGAAATTGTCGCCACGGACATATCGGCAGCGGCGCTGGATGTCGCGCGGCGGAATGCCTCACGCCACGGCGTCGCTCAGCGAATTCAGTTTGTCGAAACGAATTTGCTCGATGCAATCGCCGGCGGCGCGCGCAAATTTGATCTCATCGCGAGCAACCCGCCGTATATACCGCACGGCGATAAAAGCGCGCTGCAGCGTGAAGTTCGCGCGCACGAGCCTGAAATCGCGCTCTTTGCCGGCGACGACGGCCTTGCCGTCTACGCGCCTTTGATCCGCGGGGCAGCGAATCTGCTGCGGCCCGGCGGCATTCTCATCCTCGAACTCGGCTACAATTCTCTCGCTGGCGTCCGCGAAATCCTCGACGGTGCCGGCATCTGGCGTGATATTCGCGTTGCGCACGATCTCGCCGGAATCCCTCGCGTCATTTCCGCTTCGCGTTCATAACTGCGATCCCTTCCGGGTGTATATTTCTCAACGCCGCGCCATGCCCAAGCTCGCTCGATTCCGCGCCAAGCATACGCCGCCCGGCGCAGACACTCGCGCCACGCTCGCCTCCACTGCCGCGTTCGCAAGTTCCGCCACGCCGATCCTGCACATCGATATGGACGCGTTTTTCGTTTCTGTCGAACTGCTTTCGCGTCCGGAGTTGCGCGGTCTGGCGGTGATCGTGGGCGGAGACAAAGATCAGCGCGGCGTGGTGACCTCGGCGAGTTACGAAGCGCGAAAATTCGGCGTTCACTCGGCGATGCCGCTGCGAACCGCCGGGCGCCTGTGTCCTCACGCCATTTTTCTCCCGAATCGTCCCGAACTTTACGGCGAGTGGAGCGATCGCGTCGCGGCGATCCTCGCGCAATTTTCGCCCATCGTGGAAATGGCGTCGGTAGACGAAGCGTATCTCGAT
>DASPVY010000051.1:0-4575 GCA_035622115.1 Candidatus Acidiferrales bacterium | reverse complement strand
AGCGACATCCCAAGTTGCCTCGCGAACGCCCGCGCAAGCGGCGCGAGCGTGCCGCTGATGATCGCGATGTGATGCCCCTGGCACGAGTGCCATTCCAATCGCCGCAAACCATCTTCGAAAATTGGGAATAGTTCCAGCTTGTCCGCGAGCCAATCGTTTACGAGCGACGGCAAAACTCCGTCGAGATATGCCCAGCCGTTGCGCGCGAGCGGATATCCGCCGATTGCGTTCTCGATGACTGCAGCGAGCTGACGCATCGCTGCCCGTGGGCCGAGGATGTCGCGTGAACCGAGGTACGTTGCGAATCGCCACTCGAGCGATGGCCACGGCATGAGTGTGCCGTCGAGATCGAAGAACGCGCCAATTTGTGAATCCGCCTTCATCGCGACATACCGAGCGGCCGCGCAGGCGCCGGCGCGAGTGCGCCGATGAACCGCCGGCCTTCCCAGAGCACGGGAATCGCTCGAACCAGGCAGAAGAGCACGGTGGCTCCCGTCAGAAGAGACCCGCATTCATCAAGCCAAGCCTCTGCGCTGGCTGAAAGCGCGATCGTAGACGAGCGCGCGATTGTCCATTCGAGCCCGAGCCAGCAGAAGCAGATGCACTTGAGGCCGGCGTAAGCCACGCGGCTCGCGCGGGATGCCACGAACGCGCGGCCCCATCGCGTCTCGAGCATCGAATTTTTCCCAAACCCGTGGCGCCCGGCTTCGGCCGCAAAGTTTCGCAGAAAATCCGTGATCGAGCCGCGCGCGAAAAAAATCACCGGGACCCAGAGAGTGATCAGGCCGGTCGTCGCGAAAAAGGTGAAGAATAAATTCTCGACGATGCGGTCGCCGAGGATGTCGAACTGCGCTCCGACGGGCGTCGCAAGATTCTTTATGCGCGCCAGGTAGCCGTCGAGCGCATCGAGCGCGATCGCGGTGATGATCAGTCCGACGCCGGTTGCATCGGCCCAGGCGTTTTGCCCGAAGATCGCGAACACCCCCACGGCCAGAAACGCGGCAGCCACTCGCGCCGCGGTCACCTGATTTGGCGTCATCTGCATCCTCCAGCAATTCGTGCGGACCCGCGGGAACGGACGGCGAATTTTTCACCGCCCCCGGCGTAATTCCTGCAGGCCCGCGTGGACGAAATAGCAGGTGGTGTGCCAGGCCGCAAGATCGGTGTAAGCTATTGATCAAAAGCCACTTACTGCCATAGCGTTCCTTGCCCTTCCCGGTCTCCGCGCCGGATTCGCCCGACACTTGGAGTGTTTTGATGAGCACTCTTGAACGCGCCGCGCGTCTAATTTGTGAGTAGAGGGCGGGAGGAGAAACAGCGCATCCTGCGGTGACATTGTGAGAAGATACGGCTTAACGCGGAATTTCCAATCGAACACCGGACCCAATCGCGCGAATCTGGTCAACTGACTTGGTAGACGTTTCAATTTTTACGGCGTTTGTGGCGGGACTTGTCTCGTTCCTCTCGCCGTGCGTTCTGCCGCTGGTCCCTGGATACGTGTCCATGCTTTCAGGCATGGGCGTCGAGCAGCTTAGTGAGGGCGAGGGACAGCGAGCGAGCGTTCTTGGCTCGGCTTTCGCGTTCGTGCTCGGCTTTTCGATCGTTTTCATAACGCTTGGCGCGTCGGCCAGCGCCATCGGCGAATTCCTGCTGAAGAACCGCACGCTCCTGGCTCCGGTTGCCGGTTCGCTCATTTTGCTATTTGGCCTCCATCTGACTGGCTTGCTTGGCAGAATTTCGATTCTGCTAGGAATGTTGATCGGCGCCGTTCTTGTGGCGGGAGGCGCGCTGGTTCAGGCGAAACCGGGCGTTCTAGGCGAGAAAGTTCACGCCGCACAACTGTTTGCGCTCTCCTTGATTTTCTTTCTTGGGCCGTTATTGACGCGCTGGCTGAATCGCGACATCCACATTCGCTCGCTGGGTGGCCAACCCGGCGCAGTGAGCGGATTTCTGATGGGATTTGCGTTCGCGTTTGGATGGACACCGTGCATCGGCCCGATTCTCGCGACCGTGCTGGCCATGGCTGCTACGCGCCAGCGAGTTGGCGAGGGCATATTCCTCCTCGCGGTTTATTCTGCGGGCCTCGCGATTCCGTTTTTGCTGACGGCCATTGGCATTGGCCGCTTTTTGAAATTTTACAAGCGATTTCGGCGGCACCTGCACGTCGTCGAGGTTGGCAGCGGCGTGCTGCTTCTGGGAATTGGCGCGCTGGTATTCGCAAATCGGCTTACGTGGCTATCGGGGAAATTGAATTTCTTGAACCGGTTCTCGTTGTGAGGGAGTTGGCCGAATGAAGAGGTACGTTCCCTGCGCTTTGCTCATATTGATTTTGATTTCCGCGACGGCCAATTTTGGGGGCTGCAAGAAACGTAGCTCCAGCGTGGAAGATGACGAAGTGACTTCCGGCCCGCTCGGGCGCGCGCCGGACGTGTCGTTCAAAAAACTCGACGGCACGCAGGTCCCGCTCGCCAGTTTTCGCGGCAAAGTCGTGCTCGTGAATTTCTGGGCCACCTGGTGCGAGCCCTGCCGCATCGAGACGCCGTGGATGATCGCGTTTCAAACGAAATTTGCCGATAAAGGTTTCACGGTGCTGGGCGTGGCGATGGATGACGAAGGCGCTTCCGTCGTGAGCCCTTTTGTGGCGAAAGAAAAATTCGACGTGGATGGTCAATCGCTGGCGATTAACTATCCGATCGTGCTGGGCGACGACGATCTCAGCGCGAAGTTCGGCGGCGTTCTTGGTCTGCCCACGAGCTATTTGATTTCCCGGGACGGCAAAATTGCCAGCCGCGTCGTCGGCGTGGTAAGCGAGGACCACCTCGAAAAAATGATTCAGGGCGCGTTGTAGCGCTCGATGCGCTTGCAAATCCATTAGCGGCTGGCCTAATCTCGATTCAACATGATGGACGAACAGGATTTTCGAAAGAAGTGCGATCAAGCATTCGAATCGCTGCGCCGCCGCCTGCAAGAACTCGGCGACACTCATGATTTTGAAGTCGAGGGCGGCAGCGGGAAACTCGAGATTCAATTCGAGGATGACGACGGAACCCGCTTTGTCATCAGTCCGAACTCGCCCGTGCGCCAGGTGTGGATCTCCGCGCTGACCACGAGTTTCAAGCTCGGTTGGTCGGAGGCCGCGCAGACGTTCGTCCTCGAAAAAACGGGCGAAACCCTGAACCAGGTGATGAGCCGCATCCTCACGCAGCAACTCGGCGCCGCGGTCAGCGTATGAAGAGATCGTCGAAATTTTCGGGCGCCTTGCTTGCGGCCGCCTTATTCACGGTATCGGCTGCGGCATCCCGGAATTCGATTTCGCGTGGCATGCCGCAAAGCGACTCATCTCTGCCCGCGGCCTCGTCCGTGGCCAAGCCTCACGCATTCGTTTCGCTGGACGAAGTTCCCGCTGGGCATTCGTTCGAAGTCGCAATCGTGGTGGATATTCTCACGGGCTATCACATGAATTCGCACACGCCGACGGAGTCCTATTTGATCCCGACGACGATCAGCCTCGCGCCGCCGCCGGGAATTCGCGATGGAGGCACGTCCTATCCCGACGGCCAATTGCTGAAATTTGATTTCTCGCCGGAAAAGCTTTCGGTCTATTCGGGAAGCGTGACGATTCTCGCGAAACTTTCCGCCGAGGCCGGCGCGGCCCCAGGTGAAGTCACGCTGCCGTTCACGCTTCGCTACCAGGCGTGCAATATGTCGGCGTGTTTGCCGCCGGTCAAAATCTCCGTCCCGGTGAAAGTAAAAGTCGGGTCCGCGGGCGCGAAGCCGCACGAACTCCATCCCGAAATTTTCAAGAAAACATAGATGAAGGCGGGTTTACACCGCTTCCGACTGCCGGATCGCTGGAAGCGCGCGCCGAATGCGCCCCACCACGCGTTCGCGCCCGAGCGCAACCATGGTTTCGAAGAGTGGCGGCGCCACGGCTCGGCCCACGATCGCCACCCGCGTCGCATTGATCAGCAGCCCCGCCTTGACGCCCTCGGCCGCGGCCAATTGCCGCAGCGCCTGATCGCACGCATCGTGATTCCAGTCCGGCAGGGCCTCGAGCGCCGCTGCAAGTTTCTCGAGCAACGGGCCGACTCTGTCGTCCTTCCAGAATTTCTCGCGCGCTTCAGTTTCGTAATTGAAATCGTCCGAGAAAAACGCGCGCGCCCATGTGGTGAAATCGGTCAGGTAACGCGTCCGCGGCCGGATCAAGTCAACCGTCTTCAAGAACCATTCGCTCTCGCCTGCGCCCCACGCGTCGCGCCAAAGATTCGCGCGGCGCAGCTCCGCCTCGACGCGCGGCAATAGATCCTCGATCGGCATTTTCTGCAGATACTGTGAATTGAACCACTCGAGCTTCGGTCGATCGAAGACGGCATTCGTTCGGCTCACGCCGCTGAGCGCAAACCTCGCAACAAGTTCGTTCGTCGGCAAGTACTCGGAATCATCGCCCGGCGACCAGCCGAGCAGCGCAAGGAAATTTCGAAATGCGTCCGGCACGAACCCCTCTTCGGTGTACGACTCGACGCTTGTGGCCCCGTGGCGCTTCGAGAGCCGCTTGCGGTCCGGCCCCAGGATCAG
>DASPVY010000050.1:0-6454 GCA_035622115.1 Candidatus Acidiferrales bacterium | reverse complement strand
CTTTTCAATCGTTTTCGGCCCGACGCCCGCCAATTCCGAAAGCGCTGTGCCGGGCGAAGTGAGCGCGGTCATTTGGGCTTCGATTTCGCGGCGCTTTTCTTCCTCGCTCTTGATGTCGATGTTCCAGCCAATGAGCTTGCTCGCCAGCCGGACGTTCTGGCCCTTTTTCCCAATCGCCAGAGAAAGCTGCGTATCTTCCACAATCACTTCGAGGCGGCGCTCTTCCGGATCCACAATCTGGACGCGTGTGACCTTGGCCGGGCTGAGCGATTTTTGAGCGAAGACGAGCGTGTCTTCGTTGTAGGGAATGATGTCGATTTTCTCTCCGCGCAGCTCGCGAATGATGGATTGCACCCGCATGCCCTTCATGCCTACGCAGGCGCCGACGGGATCGACTTCCTTGTCGCGACTTTCGACCGCGATTTTGGTGCGCTCGCCGGCCTCGCGCGCCACGGCCCGAATCTGCACCGTTCCGTCGTAGATTTCCGGCACTTCCATCTCGAATAGCCGCTGGACCAGCGCAGCGTCAGCTCGCGACACGATTACCTGCGGACCTTTTGCGGCGCGCTCGACCGCGCGAATGGTCACGCGCAGGCGATCGCCCACGTTGTACATTTCCAGGCGCGATTGCTCGCGTTTGGGCATGCGCGCTTCGGTGCGGCCCATGTCCACGATGATGTCGGGGCCTTCCAAACGCTTGACGATGCAATTCACGAGCTCGCCGACGCGCGTGTGATATTCGTTGTAGATGTTGTCGCGCTCGGCCTCGCGAACCTTCTGCAGAATCACTTGCTTCGCGGTCTGCGCGGCGATGCGGCCCAGAACCTCAGTCGGCTTGGCCATGGTCACTTCCTGGCCGACTTCGATATCCGGCTGGTGCTTGCGCGCGTCCGATAGCGAAATTTCGCGCAGCGGATCGGCAACCTCATCGACCACGACGCGGACCGAATACACGTCCACGTGCCCGGTTTCCGCATTGAACTTTGACCGCAAATCCTCTTCGGTCTTGTAATACTTACGGGCGGCCACCACCATGGCGTCCTCAATGGCCGCCACGATGATCTCCGGTTCAATGTGCTTTTCCCGGCTGATCTGCTCAATTGTCTGAAAGAGCAAACTTGCCATGCCTGTCTTTCCAAATTACGCCCGAAACTCAGCGCTCAAATCTCGACTACGAGATTCGCTTTGCGAATCCCCGCGAATGGCAGCGCTAACTCCCGATTGCGAAGCGTCAGTCTTACGTTGCCGTCAGCAATCCCTGCGAGCCGTCCCTCGAAATACTTCGAGTTCTCCACCGGTTCGTTGAGCCAAATCTTGGCCAGGCGCCCGGCAAACCGCTCATAGTCTCCGAGCTTGATCAGCTTCCGGTCAAGTCCCGGCGAGCTGACCTCAAGAACATAACTGGGACCGGGCACCAGATCTTCCACGTCCAGAATCACGCTCAGCTGTTCGCTGACTCTCTCGCAATCGTGGTGCGTGATTCCGCCGCCTTGCGGATTGGCCTCCGTCGGCGGACGATCTAGGTAGATCCGCAGGAGACGTTGCTTCCCAATCTTCCACTCGACGTCAAAGATCTCGAGGCCTTCCGAGTGCGCCACCCGCTCGGCAGCCGCGCGAACCAGGTCCAAGTTCATTGCCATCACCGCAGCGCTATACCCGCCGGATCGGTGTTAACCGTGCCATCGTCCGGAGGCACCTCACCCGCCCGGCGATTTTCGCGCCCAACAAAAAAGTGGGCTCGCGCCCACTGTGTCGTTCGACCCTACTGGGTAACACCCAAAGTATAGCCGCAGCCTAAGCGAAACGCAACTCAGAGCCAGTCGGGCAAAAAGTCTGTCGAAAGCCGCCGGGCGGCGGCCGACTGCTGCCCACGGCCGCGGCAGTCAACGGCGAGGATAAATCCTTTCCAATTCGTTGCTTACTGATGCATACCCGAACTCAACGAAGTAATATCTGTGCCCGAGAAGCACTCAATGATCGCAGCAAGGCCGTTCGTGCTCACGGGCGGCCTTGCCACCAAGAAATTACCGCGAAATTACTGCTGCGGCGGCTTGGGCTGCTGCGTGGCGGCCGGGCGTGGCGTTGACTGCCTCGGCGTGGAAGACGCGGCCTTCACCGGATACGCCTGATCGAAAAGCTTCACGATTTCCTGCGTAATATCAATCTGATTCGCGGCGTAAACGACCGGCGTATTCTGTCCGGAAATATCGAAGACCACGACGTATCCGTTCTCTTTGGAATACTTGTCGATGACGTCGAGCATTTTGCGGCCGATGCGATCGACGACTTCGCGCTGATCTTCGTTGCCGTCATCCTGCAATTCCTGTTGCTTGCGCTGGAAGGAACGGGTAAGGCGATCGCCTTCCTGAGCGAGGCGTGCCCTTTCTTCGTCACTCAAAGTGTTTGCGCCGGTGCGCAGCCGCGTCTGCAGGTCTTCGATCTGCTTCCGCATATTGTCGAGTTCGGTTTGGCGCGGAGTGTACTTGGATTGGAGTTCAGCCGCCGCCTGCTTGCCTTCAGAAGTGCTCGTGATGGCTGTTTGAACATTGATCACCGCCACCTTGCCGGATACGGTGGCGGCAGGCGCAGCGGTCTGCGCGAACGCCGCAGGACCGCAGAGCAACGCCATGAGGGCAGGAACTGCAAACGAAATCTTCATTTAAGGCTCCTTCTGCGAATCATTTATGGCCGACGCAAAACAGCGATTATAGCGGCGGCATCTATTATCGGTCAATCAGATTCAGGCCAGATCCCATCCCGCTTTACCGCGGAATCGGGACCAGCAGAACTTGGTTATCGTTTTGATCCACCACCACGGCCAAATTCAATTTCGGATCGATGTCCACCGAGAACTGCTGCGAACCGGGCAAGCTCAGGATCACCTGCACGTCCTGATGAAGCAAATCGACTACGGAAGCCGTGTTGCTGGCGTTGTTGATGCTGAAAAGCGTGGCGGTCTGGAAATCGTATGCCAGCGACGTCGGATCGATACCCACGCGGATGCGTGTTTGCAGGTAACTGATGGGATCGACGATCACCACATTATTGTTCAAGCTGTCTGCGACCAGGAATTTGTCCTCCGCCGGATCCCACGTCACGCCAGTCGGATCCGCGTATCCCGACAAACGCGTGGCGAGCGTGATGCTGGACAAGTTCACGATGTCCACCGTATTGGTTCCCGAATCCTGCGGCGGCGGCGCGGCTGTGATGGCCGCGACATCATCCACCGGATCGACTGCCACGGCGAGAGGCGCCTGGTCGACGGCTAAACTGGCGACGCTTGGCGGCGTGCTCGACGGCAAATTCGATACAGAGAAGATGCTGATGTTGTTTGAAATGTTGTTTACGGCAACGACCGTGGCGGTGTCTGAATCAATCGCTATGGCCGTCGGAGTCGTGCAGTTGGCGCAGTTGGCGATCGGCGACGGCTCTTCGACCACTTGATTGACGTCGTCGATGACCGTGAACGTGTCGTCGGCGCTGTTCGCTACGACAGCCATCCCCATGCGAGGCAGCACGGCTACTCCATTGGGACTGGCGCCGACCGAAATCGGCGTGGATGCCGTGCCGTTGAGGAGGTTGACGATGGAAACGTTATTCGAAAGCGAATTCGTCACCACGGCGATATCGCGGTCGGGATCGACTGCAACCGCCACCGGGCTCGAGCCCACCGCAACCGGCTGAATCACAGTGAACGCGCGACTGTTCGAGACCGTGCCATCGGGGTTCTGCACTTCGACGACGTAGCGACGAGCGGAACCCAGCATGCTCGGCGGAATCGTGGCCGTGAGTTCGCGGCACGTCGATGCCACACAGGTTGATGCCACCGGGGTAGTCGCCAGAGGTGTGCCATCAAACTGCACCGTGGCCCCGCTCGCGAAACCGTTGCCGATGATCGTAAGCGCGACTGGAGACGCTGAAGTGAACGTTGAGACCGGTGTCTCCTCCGTGATCTGTAACGGGCGGATGGCTCCCAGCGAGAACACCGAAACCATGTTGCTGCCCTGGTTCACGACCACGGCCGTATCGGTTGTCGGATCGACGGCCACTGCCACCGGGGTCGGACCCAAGGCCACCGTTCCGAGAAGTTGCTGCGTTCCCAGATCGAACGCGCTCAATTCATTACTTTGGTCGTTCACGGTCACGCCGATGTTGGTCAGAGGGTTGACGGCGGAAGCGACCTCTGACTTGTCGTAGGCGATGGTCGAGACGGAATTATTCAAGACGTTGAAGAGGGTGATGGTCGAGTTGCTCGGATCGGTGAACATGGCCGTGGTCGTTTCGGGATCATACGCAACTCCCTGGATGGTCGAAGTGAGAGTCAGCGTCGCAACCACGGCTGGGAGCTGACCGTTCAAGCTGCCCAGGTTGACAATGCTGATTGTTCCTTCATCGCCGGGCGTCACCACTGCCCAGTTCAGAGACTGAACGATGGCAATCTCGGGGTTCGCGCCGGTGCTGATCGGAGTTGCGCTGCCGCCGATCTGCGGATAGACGGTCGGAGGAGTGGTCGAAAGATCGACGACCGTCGCGACATTCGTTTCTTGATTCGCGATGATGCCGCGGTGCGTGAGCGAATTGACCCCGGCGGAAAACGGATTGATGGGCGTGCCCATGGGAGGAGGCGGAGGCAAAGCGGGACACGAACCGCTGACGAGCGCGACGAGACAAATCGTCGAAACAGCCTGGGTGTTGAGGTTAACGACGGCGGCCGTATTCGTGCCGTTCAAAGGCACGAGCGCAAGATTCAAAATGTTGTCCACCGCGACGCCCGTAGGCGAGCTGCCAACGGGAACGGTGATCGTGCCGGTGCCCGGCGCCGCCAGATTGATCAGAGAAATCGAGCCTTCGGTAGTGTTGGCGACCACGGCTGTTCCCGTAGCGGTATCAATTGCAACAGCGCTTGGGCCGGGAGTCGCCGTCGTACCGGTGACGACGTTGGGCGGACCCGAAGTGGGCAGCGACGCGCCCGTCGGCGAAATGGCAAGATTTATTGAAGCGACCGCGGAGCTTCCGGCGGGCACTCCCGCGTTCTGGATGACAAACGGAAACAGCCCTGCCGTCTCGTCATCGCCGCTCGACAGAACCACGTCCAGGAGCCGAGGATCGGGATTGTAGGGATCGTCAGGATTGTTCGCGTTGTTGGGCAGACCCGCCGGCCGCAATGCGCCATTGAAAGTTACCGTGGTTGACGGCGAGTAAAAACCTCCGGTGAAATTAACTGTCTGCGCTCCAGCCGATCCTTGCGGAATGTTTTCAGGCGAAGTGGAAATCAACGAAGGACGCACAGGCAAAATCGTCAGGTTCATCGAAGGAGATGAATTGCAGGTGGGCGGACATTCCGACTCGACGGATAGTGCGAGAGACCCCGCGTTCTGCAGGAGCGGCGCGGAAAGACGCGCCCGAAGCGTAGTGGAGTTGATGAACGTCGTGGTGACGCCGTTGGTACTGCCATTGACTTCCGCCGAACTGGTGGAGAAAAATTCCGTCCCGATCAGATAGACGTCCTGGATAAGCGAGCCCTGTGAAGCGACCATCGGATCGATCAGAGTGAGAGTGGGAAGCGCGGAGCTGGCGACCGAGATGGAGAAATTGGCGGAAACGGATTGATCCTGGGTGGACGTCGCTGTGATCGTCACGGTCCCTGGAGACGGCGTAGGAGCCGTATAAACGCCGCCGGGTGTGATCGTGCCGGTCGTGCTGTTGCCACCGGCCAAGCCGTTGACGGACCAGATCACTTGCGTATTCGCGGTGCCCGTCACGCAAGCGGTGAGCGCGTAGGATTCGCCGGATTGCATCGAAGCTGTTGTCGGCGGAGAGGGAGACGTGCAGGTGTAGACTGCCGACGACGGGATTATGCGCACGGCGATGCCGGACTCGACTGTGACGGTAGCTGTGCCGAAATCGTTTGTGTCGACGATGCTGGTAGCGACCACGGTAACTGCGGCGGGATACGGAAGGACCGATGGCGCGCTATAAACTCCATTCGAGTTCACCGAACCGAGCGCGTTGCTGTTGCAAGTGGGAGTCGGTTTCGCGGTCGGTGAGGCAGTGCAAACTTCCCAAGTGACCTCTTCAGTCGACGTTCCTGTAACTGTCGCCCCAAAGGGCTGAGTGCCGTTCAAAAGTACGCTTGCCGTGCTCGGGGTGACGGTTACTGCGATTTTTGGCGTGTTATTGCCGCACCCCGCGATTGTGACCAGCGCGAAAATTGCCGCGCCTGATTTCCACACTCTCATCCCATCTCCTCCCCAACGGTCCCACAGATCTATCAGCCGACGCTCATCGCCAGGCTGGGGCAATCGCCAATCGCTGGCGGCACAAGCGCATCAGAAAGTCCGGCTCACAGTGAATCGAAACTCATGACTCGGCTCCAAAAGATTCGTCGGCAACCTCTGCACGTCGTGATTCAGAATGTTGTCGAGCTGCGGAATGATCTGCGTTGCCAGGACTC
>DASPVY010000049.1:0-7023 GCA_035622115.1 Candidatus Acidiferrales bacterium | reverse complement strand
ATGCGCTGGACCCTCGCGCGGCTCGCGCTCTTCTACATCGGGGGCGTGGCCGTGCTCGTGGGCGTGATGCCGTGGACCCAGGCGGGCCTCACCGAAAGCCCATTCGTGCGCGTCTTTCAAGCCACCGGAATCCCCTGGGCTGGCGCGATCATGAACTTCGTCGTACTCACGGCGGCGCTCTCGAGCGTCAACACCGACCTGTATCTCACCACGCGCATGCTCTTTTCGCTTTCGCGCGGCGGCTACGCGCCGAAATTCCTCGGCAACCTGAACAAGCATGGCGTGCCGATTGCCGCGCTCATGATTTCCAGCACCGGCATGATCATCGCGCTGGTGCTCGATCTTCGATTTCAAGAAAGCGCGTTCCTCTACACTCTCGGCGCCTCGTTCTTCGGGGGCTTGCTCGGTTGGGGGCTGATCTTCGCAACTCACCTCGCGTTTCGCCGCCGCTATGCGAAAAACGGCGGTTCAGTTCCCATGCGCTTTGCGCCGCGCGGCCCGTGGTCTTCACTCTTCGGACTGCTTGCCCTGATTGGCGTGCTGATATCTACGTGGTGGATTCCCGGCATGAGAATCACCATTCTCGCGGGAATGCCTTGGCTCGCCTTCATCACTCTGTGCTATTTTCTTTGGAAACGCGCAAACCGGGATCGCGTTCCGCCAGGAGCCAGCGCAGGCTGAGGCTCGCGACGCGTTGAGGGAATCGAAATGGATGATTTGTTGAAATGGCGCGGAGAATTTCCGATTCTCGAGCGCTCCACCTATCTCATCAGCAATTCGCTCGGAGCCATGCCGCGCGAAGTTTTTGAGCGCATGCACGCTTATGCCGAAACATGGGCCACTCGCGGCGTGCGCGCCTGGGAAGAAGGCTGGTGGGATATGGCCGTCAGCGCGGGCGACAACATTGGCGCCCTGATCGGCGCCGGCCCCGGCGAGATTTCCTTGCACCAGAACGTCACCCTGACGCAGGCCATCATTTCTTCCTGCTTCGATTTTTCCGGGCCGCGCAACAAGGTCATTCTCGTAGACCTGGAATTTCCTTCGATTGTTTATTTCTACATCGAGCAGCAGCGGCGCGGCGCGCGCGTCGAGATCTTAAAGAGCGAAGATGGGATTCACGCGCCGCTCGAAAAAATCCTCGCCTCAATCGACGAAACCACGCTTCTTGTCCCCATTTCTCTCGTGCTCTTTCGCAGCGCGGCGATCGTGGACGCACGCGCGATTATTGAAAAGGCGCATCGTGTCGGCGCGCTCGTGATCCTCGATTGCTTCCAGGCTGCCGGAACTTTGCCGATTGATGTTCGCGGCCTGAACGTGGATTTTGCGGTCGGGGGCGTCCTCAAATGGCTTTGCGGCGGCCCGGGCGTGGCCTACCTCTACACGCGGCCTGACCTGCGCGAAAAGCTTTCTCCGATGATAACGGGCTGGAGCGCCCACCAGCGGCCGTTCGATTTCGAAGTTGGTCCCATCGATTTGCGCCGCGACGCCTTCCGCTTCCTCAACGGCACGCCGCACATTCCCGCGCTGTACGCCTGCCAGCCGGGACTCGAAATTCTCGCTAAAGTTGGCCTCGAACGAATCCGCGAGAAATCCATGCGACAAACGCAACGGTTAATGGACGGCGCTCTGGCGCGTGGCTGGCGCGTCAACTCGCCGCGCGAGGCCGCTCTCCGCGGCGGCACGATTTCGGTGGAATGCCCGCACGCCTACGAGGTGAAAAGCGAATTGATCGCGCGAAATATTCTGGTGGACTATCGCCCCTCGGCCGGCGTCCGCCTCTCGCCGCATTTTTACAACCGCGACGAGGAAATTGATTTTGCGCTCGCACAGATGGAAGAAATACTCGCCACGCGCGCCTGGGAGCGGCACTTGCAACCTGCCTGAACGCTGGCCAAGATCGAATGAGCTCTTCAGCCCCCGATCTCTCGATCATCATTCCCTCGTACAACGAGGAATCCCGCCTTCCACGAAGTCTCGAAAAGATTCGCGCCTACGTTGCCGGACGTCATCCCGATTCCGAAGTGATCGTCGTGGATGATGGCTCGAAGGATGGCACTGTGCGCGTTGTCGAAGGGCTACAGCGAGATTGGCCCGCGCTCCGGCTCGTGCAGAACGGCGTGAATCGTGGCAAGGGCTATAGCGTCCGCCACGGAATGCTCGAAGCGCGCGGCCGGATCGCGCTCTTTACTGATGCCGATCTCTCCGCGCCGATTGAAGAAGCTGAAAAACTGCTCGCTGCGCTGGACGATGCTGACGTCGCCATCGGCTCGCGCGCCGTGGACCGGCGCCTGATCGCGGTGCATCAATCGCGCTTGCGCGAGCTCGCCGGAATTATTTTCAACCGCTTCGTCCGCCTTTTCACCGGCCTTTCATTCGAAGACACCCAATGCGGTTTCAAGGCGTTTCGAGCCGTTCCATCGCGTGTGGTATTCGAGCAGCAGCGGATCGAGCGGTTTGGATTCGATCCGGAAATTCTTTTTCTTGCGAAGCGCCACGGGCTGCGCGGGGTGGAGGTGCCGGTGCGATGGGCGCATGACCCGGCAACCAAAGTTCACGTCGTCCGCGACAGCATTCTTATGTTCCTGGATCTTGCTTTGATCCGTTGGAACGCCGTCGCGGGCCGCTACCCCAAACGCCGCTAGAAATCACCGCCGAAAATTATTTTTACTTCTTTGCGGTCGGAGGCAGCAGGCCGCTCAATCGCAGATACATCGCCGCTATCGAGTAGTGGTCCGCAAACTCGGCGCACATGATCATCATGGTTCCGCCGCGCGAGCTGGTGTGAGTGCCAAATAACGGAATCACGTCACCAAGATTCGAATCGTCCACATGGGCAAGATTCGTCGTGCAGTAGTCGTAGGAAGCTTTGAGCGCCGCCACGAGCTTGTCTTTGCCGTCCGTATCCGCAATCTTTGCGTCCGGCGCCGTCGCACCGGAGATTTTCGAGCAAAGAGCGTTATTGGCTTGTACCGTGTGAAAGACCAGGTGCGCGAAGGTCATTTGCTCCGGCGTCGGCTGGAACGAATACTTATCGGCGGGCATTTCCTCGGCGGCGGCGACAAAATTCTTCGCGCTTTGGGCGAGGTCGCTCCGAAGATGATTGGAGATGGGGTTCGATTCCACCTTAGGCGCCGTCGCGGGAGCTTGCTGGGCGAACAGCGGTGCTGCCAATACGAGCATTGCGAGAACTGGTCCGATTCGACGCGTCATGAAATCCTCCTCATTCGGCCGCGAGGAGGATATTCCCGAGGGTGACGCGGCAGCAAGCAAAATGCACGAAGAGCACGCGGGTGAAGTTGGTCCGTTATGGCCTGCGGCTAAACTTTGCAATACAAAGTACTTGACAATCTCCGCCTCCGCGCTATCCTGCTCTCATGTCTCTTCTCCAACCTGGGCTGCCACGCCAACCAAAGCCCGTCGCTCTCGACGACCGCGCCCGCGACAATCTCCGCTTCATCCGCGAGACCATGGAGCGCGCTTCTTCCTTCACCGCCGTCTCCGGTTGGGGCGGCGTGGCCATGGGCGTCACCGCGGCCGGCGCCGCTGTGGTCGCTTCGCGGCAAGAGAGTGCGACCGCGTGGCTCGCGACTTGGCTGTCTGAAGCGGGCGTCGCGTTTGCCATTGCCGCTTGGAGCTCGATGATGAAGGCGCGCCAGGCAAAGGTCCCTCTGCTTGCCGGGCCCGGAAGAAAATTTGCACTGAGCTTTGCGCCGCCCATGTTCACCGGCGCGCTGCTCACGGTCGTCCTGTTTCACGCAGGATATAGCGCGGCCATTCCCGGCGTTTGGCTTCTGCTCTATGGCACCGCCATCGTCACGGGCGGCGCATTTTCGATTCGCATCGTTCCCTTGATGGGTCTGTGTTTCATGGTTCTCGGCACCGTTGCGCTTTTCTGTCCGGCCAGCTGGGGCAATGCGCTGCTGGCGGCGGGATTCGGCGGACTGCACATGATTTTTGGCGCCGTGATCGCGAGGAACTATGGCGGATAAATCCAACGCCGCGCGAACGGAACGAGAAGACCGGGCATCTGCGCGCCGGACTCCGGCGGCAGCCAAGACGCGTGGCGGAGCCGGGTCCGAAATCTCTGCCACGCAGCTCGACCGCCTGATTCACGAGCGCACGCGTCTCGCGATCGTCAGCGCTCTCGCCGCGAATTCGTCCCTTTCCTTCACCGAATTGCGGCAATTGCTCGGGGCCAGCGACGGCAACCTGAGCGTCCACGCGCGCAAGCTCGAAGACGCGGGATACATTGCCTGCACGAAATCGTTCTCCGATCGCGTCCCGCGGACCGAATACCGAATAACCGCGAGCGGCCGGCGTGCGCTCGAACGCTATCTCGACCACATGGAGGCGCTGATTCGCGCCACGCGCGAGGCGTAAGAAAGGAAAAAATTTTGGCCACACACTTTGCAGCCGAAAGTACTTTGACTCTCCCGGCTCAGCGCGGCCTCCATGTTGCCATCGCCATGGACGGCAACGGCCGCTGGGCCGCCGCGCGTGGACTTCTTCGCTCCGAGGGGCATCGCGCTGGCGTCGAAGCGGTCCGGCGGGTTGTCGCGGCCGCCCCGGAACTGGGCATCGCCACTCTGACTCTCTTCGCGCTCTCGAGCGACAACTGGCAGCGCCCCGGCCCTGAAGTTTCCGCATTGCTGGCGCTCTTCGAAGAATTCTTCCTTCGCGAATCCGAGGCTCTCGCACAGCAAGGCGTGGAAATCTGCGTCATCGGCCGGCGTGACCGCATTCCCTGCTCCCTCGTTTCGGCGATTCGCTTCGCCGAAATCTCCACTCCGGCGCGCCGGACGCTCACACTGCGAGTCGCCATTGACTATTCCGGCCGCGACGCGATCCTGCGCGCCGCGTGCTGGATGCTCTCGAGCCTTGAAGTTTCGCAAAAAGAATTCGCGCGGCGCCTTGGCGAAGTGATGCATGCGGACGGCGCGAGCACCGACGTGGATCTGATGATCCGCACCGGCGGCGAGCGGCGGCTGAGCGATTTTTTGCTCTGGGAGTGCGCCTACGCCGAACTCGCATTCACGTCAACGCTGTGGCCGGATTTTGGCGCGGCGGATTTGGAATCCGCGCTGCAGGATTTCGCCGGCCGGGAGCGCCGCTACGGGGGTTTGCCGGTGGCTGTCGGCAGTCCGGTAGGCGCCGCACGCCGGAACGATTAGCGCGCCATTACACCCGCACTGGCGTTTTCAAGCTTGTGGCGACTTTGCCAGGTTGCGTGACGCCGCAAGTGTGAAAGCCCGGCGAATCACGCGCGTCGCTGCCTCGGTGAGCGAATAGCGAGGCAATTCATTCTCACGTGCCCACGCCGTGTCGGTGACGTCGCTGCCCGCGCAGGCTTCGCCGTCCCGGCATTCGCACAGATAATCCACGATCACGAAGTGGTATTGAATCCGCCCATCGGAATCCCGAAATATCCGATCGAAAACTTCGATTAACTCGACCACGCCAACATCCATTCCCGTTTCCTCTTTCAGTTCGCGCTGGATTCCCTCCGGAATCGTTTCGCCGAGATCGAGCCGTCCCCCGGGAATGGACCACTCCCCCATCAATGGCGGGCTGCCGCGGCGAATCAATAATGCGCGGCCATCGCGAATCACGACGCCGCCGACGCCCACGACCGGCGAATCCGGGTATTCACGTTTCGTAGACAAGTCCACACACTCCAGAGCGGAAATGCTTGACTCGTAGGTTATATAATATGCTCGCGGGTTCAGGAAACGACCGCGCAAGGAGGCCCTTCCCGTGGTCAGGTGCCCCGATTGCGACACGGAAATCGATCTCGACGAAGACGAGGTGGAAGAAGGCGAGATCTTGAGCTGCCCGGAGTGCGACGTTGAGCTCGAGGTCACCCAGGTCCATCCCGTCCACGTCATCGTATTGTCCGAGGACGAAGAGGAAGAGGAAGGCGAAGAGAACGAGGAAGGCGACGACGAGGAAAACGGCGACTACGGCGAGACGATTGAAGAAGAAGAGGCGGAATAATCCTCCCGGCATCCGTCTCCTCCATCCTGGTTTTCCTCCTCAATTGCCCATCGAACGTTCAATCCGCCTTCGCGCCTGTTTGCGCTGATTTGATTCTCGCACCGCTTTGAGGGAGGCCATTTGACCCCCAGACTTCGCGCGACAACTTTCTCGCTCGCGATTATGCTCATTCTCGCCGCCGCCCTCGCCGCGCAGCAGGACAAGAAAAAAGAAGCGCAGCTGCGCACGGTTCATGGCACCGTGATGGACGCCCGTCAAACGGCTGTCGCCGACAGCATCGTCTATTTGAAAAACACTCGAACGGAAGACATCAAAACGCACATCGCAGACAGCGCGGGCCTGTATCGCTTCAGCGGCCTGGATCCCAACGTGGACTACGAGATTCACGCCGAGCATAACGACATGACCTCAGCAACTCATTCCATATCGAGCTTCGACAGCCGCAAGGACATCGATATCGTTCTCAAGCTTGACAAGAAAAGGCCGAATTAGCTGACGCCGCCGCCGTCCGTCATTTCCCGGCGCAGCATGATGTGGACCGCTCCCGGCAGGATTTCAAATTCAACTGGAGAAGTCCCCAGGATTTCGCCGTCGCCGTGCACCAGTGCGGGCCGCCTGGTCTGGAAGTTGGCACGGCGGCAGCGATAGCGCCGCAGTTCGGGCCAGTGGATGTTTCCCGATCGCAGAACAATCGGTATTCCCTCCAGCAAACGCGTGAACGGCATTTCTTGAACGAGGGTTACTTCCAGCCAGCCGTCGTCCATCTTCGCTTCCGGCGCGATTCGCACTCCTGAACCGTAGCAGGGCGAGTTGGCGACGGCGGCAAAAAGCACGCGGCCGCTCCAGTGCTCGTCGTCGATCGTGGCTTCCAGCTCGATACCTCGGAAGCTTCTTCGCGCCCACAATGCCCCGGCAATATAGCGCGTCACTCCGGGCCAGGAGCGAAAGCGTGTGTTCGCCAGTTGCGCGGCCTCCGCGTCGAGGCCCAAGCCGCCGGCGCCGATGAAAATCGCCTCTTGGCACAAGCCG
>DASPVY010000048.1:0-3855 GCA_035622115.1 Candidatus Acidiferrales bacterium | reverse complement strand
CGGCTACGTCCTGGGCCGCTCGACCGACGACAAAGCCTACCGCTCACTCACGGTATACAGCGAAGTTCTGGAGCACATCCAGAAAGATTACGTCGAAGATCCCGATATGCACCAGGTGACCACCGGCGCGCTGCATGGCCTGCTTGACTCGCTCGATCCCGATTCGAGCTACCTCAGCCCTCTCGAATTTCAGGATTACAAAGAGAAGATTCAGAGCAAGCCGGAAGGCTCGGCTGGCGTAGCTCTTTCGAAGCACAACGGTTACATCGTCGTGATTTCCGTGCTGCCCGAGAGCCCGGCGCAGAAGGCCGAGCTCCACACCGGCGACTATCTCGAGTCCATCGCGGGATTCACCACCAGCCAGATGGCTATTGGCCAGGCGCAAGTGCTCCTTACCGGCAAGCCCGGCTCATCTGTAAAGCTCTCCGTAATCCGGCGTTCACGCGTCGAGCCCGATGACGTGGAATTGGTTCTCGCCAAGGTGCCCGAGCCGAAAATTCTGGAAGATCGTATCAACGGCGACATCGAATACCTAAGATTATCGACTTTGAACGCCGAAGCTGTTGACCATTTGCGCGAGAAATTGACGCAGCTCGACGGCAAGGGCGCGCACAAGCTCATTCTAGACCTGAGGGATTGTGCGCTTGGCGAGCCGGGCGACGGCATAGCAGCGGCGCAACTCTTCCTGCCATCTGGAACCATCACCTCGCTCAAGGGCCAAACTGTCAATGAGCAGAAGTTTTCCGCCGAAGCTTCCAAAGTCGTTTGGAAGGAGCCGGTCACCATCCTGATTTCCGGCGGGACGGCGGGGGCTGCGGAAGTTCTGGCAGGGGCGATTGCCGACAATCGCCGCGGTGAAACGATCGGCGACCGCACGTTCGGCACGGCATCGACTCAAAAGCTCGTTCAGCTCGACGATGGCGCGGCGCTGATTCTCACTGTCGCGGATTATTACACGCCGGCAGGCAAGTCCATTCCTGCTGAAGGCGTCACGCCGACGGTGCAGGAGACGGCGGAGGACGTGGCAGCGCTGAACGATTTGCAGGAGACCACCGCTCCGCCGCCGGGACAAGTGGCGTCGCCGGACGATCCGCTCCTCAAGAAGGCCATTGACGTTCTCGAAGGCAATAAGACCGCTGTCAAGAAGGCCGCTTAGCCGCTTCGAGCGCGCAAAACGCGCTCCGGGAATCACCGTCGCGGCAATTCATCTCTTTCGATTTCTGAGATTTCCTCGGAACCGCGGAAACTTTTCGCGTTTCCGTATTCCCTCAATCTCGTGCGAGGCGCGGTCCGCAAGATATTTACTTTTCTCCGCGGCGCTGCTGGTTATCGTCTTGGCCGGCTGCGGGAAAAAGCCGCCGAGCAGTACGGAAATCCACGGCGTCTCGCAAGAATTGGCTGCCGCCGCGCAGGAAGTTGCCGGCCGGCAATCGCAGATCACGATTCGGCCGGAGGCGCAGCCCGCTCGCAACGGCAAACGCGGCACTTCCGCAGATGTGATTTCGGTGACGCTCGATGATCCGCACCGCGAATCCGCATTGGTGAAAGCAATCGTCGGCGTCGCGCGACGCCACGAACTGACACGTGGACCGCTGGCCACGAATACGGACGTCGTTCAGTTCGATCTTTTCTGGCGCTCGCAGCGGACACATACGATCCGAATAACGGAATCGACTGCAGCGTCCGTGCCGGCCAGCCCGTCGCTGCCTCCCAACGCGGCGCGCCTCGCCATCATCATTGACGATTTCGGTGAAGATGCGGCGCCCGCTCGGGAATTTCTGAAGTTGCCGTACCCGCTCACACTCTCCATCATCCCGAATCTTCAGCACTCGACGGACATTGCCGACGAAACATACCAGCGCGGCGACGAGATCCTGCTTCATTTTCCAATGGAAGCGTCAGAGGGAAATGCGAAGTCGGAAGCTGCGGAACTGCGCGTTGGAATGAAATCGGATCAGGTGGACGACATGCTCTCATCAATGCTCGCGTCGGTCCCGCACGCCGCGGGCGTCAATAATCATCAGGGCTCGCGCGCGACCGCCGATACGGCGCTGATGGATGCGCTCATGCCGGCGCTGCGGCGTCGCGGATTGTTTTTCGTGGATAGCCGCACAACCGTCGACACCGTCGCGTATACCGCGGCCGAGCGCGATGGCGTTCCCGCCACGTTTCGGAGCGCGGAATTTCTGGACGATGTCGAGACGCGCAGCGCCATCCTTCGTCAAATCGATCGCGCTGCATCGGAGGCGAAGCACAAAGGCTGGGCGGTCACGATTGGGCATCCTCATCCCTCCACAATCGCGGCACTTCGCGAGGTTCTGCCTCGCCTCGCTTCGCGCGGAGTTCACCTCGTTTTCGTGTCCGATGTCCTGAAGTGACGAAGCTCCGAAGCGAACGCTTCAGCCAAGAATTTCCGCTGCCATGCCCAGCACTTGTTCCGCAATCGCCGGCGCCGACGTCAATCCCGGCGAATCCATTCCAATCAATTGGATTACGTTCGGGAAATCGGGATCGCGCTGGATGATGAAATCCGCGATGCCGTGTTGATCTCTCGGAACGAGCTTGGCGCGAATGCCCGAATACGCCTGAACGAGATCGGATGCCTGAAGTTCCGGCAGCATTGCTTGCGCGTTTCTTGCGAAATCTTCCAGGGGCTCGCGGTCGCGCTCGTAGTCGTTTTTGTCTTCGATATAGCGAGCCGTGGGCCCCACCAGCACCGTGCCCCAGAGCGTCTTCGTCAGGTGCTCGCCGAGACTCAATCCACTCGAGGGCGGCACGGGATAGACGAGGCCTTTTATCAAATCCGATTTCGCCCGCACGACTTCGCAATATTCTCCGCGCACGGGATAAATCCGGTGCCGCGCAAGGCTTGAACCGATCATGGCCGCCACTTCGTCGGCAAAAAGCCCGGCGGAATTCACCACACAGCGCGCTTCGATCTCGCCCGCAGCGCTTGATACGCGCCCGCTTTCTTTTCCAATTTCGATCCGCTCCACTTTTGCATTCGTCACGATATGCGTGCCCTGCCCGGTGGCAATCCGCGCGTAAGCTTTTACCAGCTCTTCGCTCGACACGATTCCGCTCGAAGGCACGTCAATTGCTTGAACGGCCTCGATGTGCGGCTCGCGCGCGCGAATAGCCGCGCGATCAATGATGCGCAGCCCTTCGACGCCATTTTTTTGCGCGTTATCCATCAGGGCCACGAGGTCTCGCTCCTGCGAGTCATTCACCGCGACAACAAGCTTTCCCGTGTTGCGGTGGGGAACGGCGTGCGCCGCGCAGAATTCGTAGGTCAATCGATTTCCACGCAAGCAGTGTCGCGCTTTGAGCGAGCCCGGCGGGTAATAGAGTCCCGCGTGGATCACGCCGCTGTTTCGCGTGCTCGCGCCCATTCCCACGCGCGGCATCGCCTCGAGGACGAACACGTCGTCCCAGCGCGCGGAAAGCGCTCGCGCAATCGCGCAGCCGATCACTCCGCCACCAATGATGACGGCGTTGGCTTGATCCATAATTCGATTATCGCGAAAGTTTTTCTGCCGGCACAGATTTCGTTCGTGAGGAGTGCGCGGGGAGAACAGTTTCGGCTGTGGCGTTTCGGAACGTCGGTTGCCGCTCGCGTGGCTAAGGCTGAAATCCCACGCTGCGCCAAAGTTCCGCGCAATCATATGCGGTTCCGGTGGCAATGACGGTCTTGACGCTTCGAATGTTGTGAATGTCTTCGAGCGGATTTGCGTCGAGCAGAATCAAGTCCGCGCGCTTCCCTGCTTCGATCGTTCCGAGTTCGTTATCAAGCTTCATCGCGTGCGCGGGAACAATCGTTGCCGCTTGAATCGCTTCCATCGGAGTGAATCCCGC
>DASPVY010000047.1:0-8072 GCA_035622115.1 Candidatus Acidiferrales bacterium | reverse complement strand
CGACTAAACGCGCGACGTCGCTGATGCGAAGATATCCATGACTCCGATTCATTTTTTTCGCTTTACCGTGGGCGTCGGCCATGCGAATTCCCTTGACAACCCGCAGACCTTACACTAAGGTTCGCGGATTATAGTAAGGTTTTTTCTCGCGGCGCAACCATAATTTCGGGGAAATTACAGAATCCGTTCTCCACGGGGTGGGGATGACTCGCAAAGGAGCGCAGATGAGAATCCGAACGAACCTGGGTGTGTGCGTTCGTGCGTTTCTCGGCATTCTGATTTTTTCTGGAGCCGCCTGGGCCCAGACAACGGGTGCGATCCGGGGCAGCGTTGTGGACGCCTCAGGCGCCGTTATCCCCGGAGCGCAGGTCACAGCCACTCTGCTGGGCACCGATAATGTTCGGGTCGCCACCACGGAAAAGGACGGTTCGTTTGAGATCGCCGAGCTTGCGGTGGGCCATTACTCTCTGGCAGTGGAGTCAGCGGGGTTCAAAAAATTTGTTGTGAAGGACATCGCGGTTGACATCGGCCACGTGGCCGTAATCAACGCGACGCTTCAAGTTGGCGCCGCGGCTCAGACTGTGACCGTGGAAGCCAACGCAGTTCAAGTGGAAACGACCAGCACGCAGCTTGGCGCAGTGATGACGGACGCATCAATCCGCGAACTTCCGCTGAATACCCGGAACGCCTACCAACTTCTCCAGTTGCAACCGGGCGTTCAATCGCAGTTGGGCGCCGATCTTTTTTATGGCAGCGATAATCCAGGCGTGGTTTCGGTGAATGGCGGCCGGGGTCGGTCGAACAACTACATGGTGAACGGCGGCGACGGAAACGACCTTTTCGTGAACGGGCCCGCCATTCAGCCGTCGCCGGACGCCATCGAAGAATTTCGCGTGTTGACGAATACGTTTGACGCGGAATACGGCCGAAATTCGGGCTCGATCGTCAACGTGGTCACAAAGTCCGGCACGAATTCGGTCCACGGCGATTATTACGAATTTCTCCGGAACAACGTGCTCAATACGCGCGGGTATCTGGACACCTCGATACCCGACTACAAGCAAAATCAATTCGGCGCCACGATTGGCGGGCCGATTAAGAAAGATCGCACGTTTATTTTCGGGTCGTACGAGGGCAATCGAGTCATTGAGGGCATCAATTCGGGCATTGTCGACGTACCGACCCCGACCGAGGCCACGGGGAATTTTACGAGCGAAGGTGCGTTTACCGGCTCAATTCAGGATCCTGCCTTCGCGACGATTCTCGCCAACCGGAATACCGGCGGCGGCCAGACTTGCGCGCAGGCGGTAGCGGCCATTCCGGGATCGGCTCCGATTGCCGTTGGGAGCAGTTACTCAGCCATCTTTCCTACGTCGCAGATCCCCACGGCATGTTTCGATGCCACGGCGCTGGCTCTGTATAACGAATACGTCTCGCCCTACAGCAACTCGACTGGGGCCACGACCCAGCTTGAAAACATGACGAACCGGGACGATCAGTTCACGATCCGATTCGATCACAAGATCACAAACACGCAGCAGTTTTCGGCCTACTATTATTTTGAAGACGATCACCGGATGGACCCGTACTCCACGTTTCAATCCGCCGGTGCGACGCTGCCGGGCTTCGGAGATATTTTCGGGACCCGGTCGCAGCAATGGAATCTAAGCCACACATGGACCATCGGCTCGACCGCGATCAACGAATTTCGCTTCAATTATTTTCGTGAAGGGCAAAAGCTTTTGGACCATCCCGTTAGTATTTTGCCCGGCGCCGGCGGAGTTCATGAATCCTGCGGAAGCGCCGTCCCGGCGGCGGAATGCTTCCAGGACCAAAACAACGTGATCGCCAGTGAACTCGGAATCGCTCCGAATCAGCCGCTGGGCATTACCACGGACCTTCCCGGACGAGAAGGTGTGCCATACATCGCGACCAGCGGCTTCGTCATCGGCAATAACGAAGAGGGCGAACTTCCTCAGGTAGGAAACACTTTTCAGTGGACCGACAATTTCACGAAGACGTTTTCGAAGCACACGATCAAGTTCGGCGGCGACGTGCGGCGCGCACGCTTCGACCAGTTCCTTTATTATGACATCGACGGCGCATACACCGTCACGGCCGCGCCCGTCTCGGATCAAATTGGCGCGACTGATTCGTTTCCGGCCTATTTTCTCGGAACGCCCAATACATTCTCACAGGGCGCGGCGCAGGGCGAAGCAGATCGCAATACGGCGCTGTATCTCTTCATGCAGGACAGTTACAAGATCAAGCCAAGCTTTACCGTTAATTATGGGCTCCGATGGGAATTGAACACGCCGTTCTACGACACGGGCAACCGGCTGCAGACATTCCGTCCGGGTCAAGTGACGACGCAATACCCATGCTGGTTATCCGAGGAAGACGCCGCCAATCTGGGCCTCAGCCCCGGGGATTGCGGCCAGAACAGCGGAACGAATAATGCCGTCTTTCCGCTTGGGCTGGTATTCCCAGGCGACAAGGGCGTCCCGCGCGGCTTGACGTCCACCTATTACAAGGCTTTCGCGCCTCGCGTGGGCGTCGCGTATAGCCCCAATTTCACGAGCGGATTTCTCGGTAAGCTTTTTGGCGGCACGGGCCAGTCCAGTATTCGCGCGGGTTTCGGGATCTTCTACAATCCAATCGAGCAGCTGGTTCTGGAACAGTTCAGCGCCGAACCGCCTTTTGGCGGCAGTTCGTTTCTCGATAGCCCGCTCTTCAACCTACCCTACCTCTCACAGAGCGGCTCGGTAAGTCCCAATCCGTTCCTCGGCGTCATTAATCAGACCCCGCAGACGCCCTGCACGTCCGATACGCCGGGAGGCCCGAGTGGCTGCGTGGATTGGTCAACGTTTCGGCCAATTCTTCTGTTCGGTGAATTTGGACCGAACCTGAAGTCTCAATACTCCGAGCAATACAACTTGACGGTGGAACGGCAAATATCGAAGGACATGCTGCTGCGCGTGTCGTACGTCGGCACGCAAGGACACCACTTGCTCGGCTCGCACGATTTGGATGCCGGGAATATCCAGACGTGCCTGGGCATCATGGCAGTCGCCGCCGAGTATCCCTCGGGCAACAACGTTTTGTCGGCGCCCGGAGGATCGCCGGGAAATGACTGCGCACCGTTCGGCGCGGACAGCGAGTATTACATCACGCCGAACACGGTGGTTCCGATGGTGAGTGCGCCGCCTGAGCCATTCAAGGTCAGCTTTTCGAGTTGCAACGGTCTCGTACTTCCCTATAACCCCGGCTCCGGCGGCAATTGCATTCCCGCGGGAACGCTCGTGAGCAGCGTCGCTCCGAACGGCATCACGTTCGTCGGAACACGCCCCTATTCGTCGCCAAATTGCCAGCCGCTGAGTGGGAGCCTGATGACCGGTTGTCCAGGAGATGGAGTGCCGGTATTTAGCAACATCTTTGCGGAAGACACGATCGCAAACTCGAATTACAACGGATTGCAGATTTCGGTTGAGAAGAGCTACTCGCATGGGCTTCTGTTCCAGGCCTCCTACACGTTCAGCAAGGCGATTGATCAAGGCGCATCGTTCGAAAACGAATTGAATCCCATTAATTTCAACGCGACCCGCGGCGTTTCGCTGCTATCGGCGAAGAATCGCTTCGTTTTCAGTCCGGTGTGGGAACTTCCCATACCGAAGTACGAGGGGTTTGTGGGCAAGGTGGCGGACGGCTGGGGCGCTTCCGCAATTATTACGTATCAGAGCGGATTTCCAATTCGAGTGTTCGACCCGAACGACCCGGAACTCGAAGACAGCACTTTCTTTGAGGATGCGAATACGCCGACCGAGATCGCCCCGGTGCAGTTTGAGAATCCGAAGACCCACGGTGATTTTTGGTTCAATCCGGCAAATTTTACAGACCCGACAATCACGGGCATGGGCTTCGGAACTTTTGGCAACACTCCGCACTCACTGTGCTGCGGGCCAGCAATCAGCGACACGGATCTCGTCCTTTCCAAGAAAACGAGAATCAACGAAAGATGGGACACCGAGTTTCGCGCGGAATTCTATAACACGTGGAATCACACGCAGTTCAATAACCCGGACGGAAACTTCGCGGATTCAACTTTCGGACAGATTCTTAAGCTGCGGGAAGATCCGCGGGTGATGCAGTTTGGACTGAAGTTTTTCTTCTGATCCTAAGCGGTGCCATCCAAAGCGAGGGTGCCGGGTGAGATGGCACCCTCGCTTTTTTTGCGTGAGGCCGTGGCGAGCCGGATACGCGAGTTATGAAATTCGTCGTGCTGGGAGCAGGAATGATGGGGCGCGCGGTGGTCTATGACCTGGCGCGAGCATTGGACGTCGAGCGTCTCGTCGTTGCTGATTTCGAGTTGAAGCGGGCGCAGGAAGTCGCGCGGCTTTACGGGCGCGGTAAAACGCGAGCGGCCTTCGCCGATGTTCGAGATGCGGCGAAGTTGGCGCGGCTTCTACGCGGCGCAACTGCCGTCGTGAACTGCACGCAGTACAATTGGAATTTGGAGGTGATGCGCGCTGCGCTGGCTGCGCGCGTGAATTACCTCGACCTTGGTGGCTTGTATCACATGACGAGGCGGCAGTTTGCGCTCGACCGTGACTTCCGCCGGATTGGGCGCATCGCGATTGCGGGAATGGGCGGCTCGCCCGGCACGACGAACGTCATGGCGCGCTTTCTTGGAGATTCGATGGACCGAATCGATTCAATGGACGTGTTCAACGCATCGACCGACTTGCGCCATTACGACAGTCCGGTCGCGTACACATTCTCAATCGCCACCATTCTCGACGAACTTACGATGCCGCCGATTGCATTCCAGGACGGCCGCTTCGTCGAGCGGCCAATGCTCTCGGATCCGGTGGTAGAGCGATTTCCCGCACCGATCGGCCGAGTCACACTGCGGAATTCGATTCACTCAGAACTGGGAACACTGCCCATCAGCTTTCGCAGCAAAGGCGTTCGCGAAGTGCATTTCAAGATTAACTACGATCCGCAACTCGTTGGGCTCGTGCGGAATCTCAGCGAGGTGGGCTTTGCGAGCCGCGAGGCCATTCCCGTGAATGGTACGCGTGTCGCGCCGCGGGAAGTGCTTCTCTCGCTTTTGAATCGCAATGCGCCAAAAGTCAGCGCGAGGGATGTCGAAACGATTCGCGTGGTTGTGCGCGGCCGGATGAATGGCAGGCGTGTGACCAGAGCGGCAGAATCGAGTGCGCGGTATACGACGAAGCCGGTTTTTTCCGCCGTCGCGCGCGATACCGGATTCCCAGCGGCCATCGGTGCGTTGATGCTGGGTCGTGGCCAATTTTCCGGAGTCGGCGTGCAAGCACCGGAAAACGTGATTTTGCCGGAGCCATTCTTTGCGGAACTTGCGAAACGGAATATGCCGGTGCGGCATTGGACTGTTAAGCTCGGCAAGAATTAATCGCTCGAGATTCTTTCACTTTCACCGAAGTACCGACCGGGGAGGGCACCATGCACGAAGGACTGCAGAAGGAAATTCAGGCCTACGAAAAGCGCACGCCAAAATCGCGGGAGGCGCATGCCAAGGCGGCCAAGCGTATTCCTCTCGGCGTCGCGAGCAACTATCGCGCGTACGATCCGTATCCGCTTTTCGTCAAGGATGGAAAAGGCGGCCACATCCGCGACGTCGACGGCAATGAGTACGTGGATTTCAATCTTAGCTTCGGCGCCCTGATAGCGGGGCATTGCCATCCCGCCGTCATCAAAGCGGTGCAGGAAAAGCTTAATACCGGCACGATGTTTGGAATGCCGCACGACGCCGAGAATGCGCTGGCGGAAGAGATTTGCGCGCGCTTTCCCGTCGATATGGTGCGATTCAGCAACAGCGGGACGGAATCCACGATGCATGCGGTTCGGCTCGCTCGCGCTGCCACCGGACGCGATCGGATTGTCAAGATGGAGGGCGGATATCATGGACTGCATGATTCCGCGCTTGTGTCAGTGAAGCCGAAGGCCAATGAAGTCGGGGATGGGAATTACCCGAATTCCGTTCCGGGCGGCGAGGGCGTCACGAAGGCCACACTGGCGAATACTGTGGTCGCGCAATTCAACGATCTGGCGGGCGTCGAGCGGCTCTTCGCGAAATATCCGGGAGAAATCGCGGCCGTAATCGTCGAGCCCATCATGATGAATGTCGGAATTCTGATGCCGGACGCCGGCTATCACCAGGGCCTGCGGGAAATCACCAAGAAGAACGGAGCGCTGCTGATTTTCGACGAAGTGAAGACCGGCGCGAAGCTGGCGCGCGGCGGGGCGTGCGAATTTTTTAATGTGAAGCCGGACCTCGTATGTCTCGCGAAGTCCATCGGTGGGGGTTTTTCTCTAGCCGCGTTTGGCGCCACGCGCGACATCATGAATTTGATCACCGACCATCGCGTATTTCACGGGGGCACATACAACACGAATCCAGTGGCTATGGCCGCGGGACTCGCAACATTCCGCGAAGTGCTCACGCCGGCGGCGTACGAACACGTGACACGGTTGAATAAAAAGCTCCTTGACGGTTATCAGAAGCAGCTCGACAAGACTGGTTTGACTGCCTATGTCGTCGGGGCCGGATCCAATGGCGCGCTGATGTTTTTCCCGAAGCCGATTCGCAATTATCGCGATTGGCTCGCGGCGGACACGGATCTGTGGCGGCACTACTGGTTCGCGATGACCAACCGCGGCGTCATTCCTCAGCCTTATTGGTGGGACGAGCAATGGACGATTTCGGTGGCGCACACGGAAGCCGATATTGAGAAGCATCTCGAGTGCTTCGCCGAAGTGGCGCCTGCGCTTGCCGCCGCCCAACGCGAGCGCGCTGCAGCCGTCGCGCGCTGACCAGTCGAGTTTAACGATTCGACGGCTACGACGGACATGTCACATTCGGAGGGGTAAGCGTTGGCCACGGCAGACCATTCAACGGAGCGCGCGCAACTCAAGCGGGCGCTCGGGAAATGGGACTTGGTGGCGCTGTTCGTAGTCGCAGTTTTCAATCTGAACGTCGTTCCAAGTATTGCGGCGAACGGCGGTGTAACGATTTGGCTTTGGATTGGCGCGCTGCTGCTCTTTTTCTGGCCGCAAGGCATCGCGGTGATCGAGCTGGCCCATCGGTATCCCGGCGAGGGAGGCGTCTATTTGTGGGCGAAAGAAGTGTTCGGAGACTTTCACGGATTTCTCTCGGGCTGGTGCTACTGGACGAATAATATGATGTACGTCCCGACGGTTCTGCTCTATTTCGTCGGTGTGTCCGTGTTTGTTTTTGGGCCGGGGCACGAAGCGCTCGCCGACAACAAGATTTTTGCGGTGACGCTCTCGCTGATCTTGTTTGGATTACTTGTGATCCTCAATATCCGAGGACTCGGCGTCGGCAAGTGGGTGAACAACCTCGGAAGCATCGGCACGGGCGTCGCGGCTGGGACGCTGGTTCTGCTCGGCGTGATCGTTTGGCTGCACTTCGGTACGACAGTGACCGCGGCTGACTTCCGGATGCCGAAAGATCCACGATTCGTGCTGAATTCTTTCGGCGTGATTTGCTTCGGCCTGGTGGGACTTGAGCTTGCGTCGGTGATGGGCGACGAGATTCGAGATCCGCAGAAGACCTTGCCGGGCGCCGTGGCGTGGGGCGGAATTATTTCCGGCGCGCTCTACATTGCCGCGACGCTTACCTTGCTGATGTCCGTTAACAAGAATGAAATCAGCGTGCTGCAGGGAATCGTCCAGGCGGTCGCGCATATGGCGCAACGAGTCGGCGTTGCATGGATTATCGCGCCGTTCGCGCTGATGCTAAGTCTTTCGATCGCCGGAATCGCCTCCGCGTGGCTTGCAGGTTCCGCGCGGATTCCGTTCGTTGCGGGATTGGATTCTTATCTACCGTCGTGGCTAGGGAAGGTTCATCCGCGCTACGGAACTCCCTATGCCGCGTTAATCGTTCATGCGATCGTGTCGATCATTCTCGTGACATTAAATTTTCTGGGAGGCGGCGTTCAAGAGACATTTCAGAAGATGCTGTCGTTGGCGGTGGTGCTCCAGCTGATTCCGTTCGTCTACATTTTCGGCGC
>DASPVY010000046.1:0-2439 GCA_035622115.1 Candidatus Acidiferrales bacterium | reverse complement strand
AGTTCGTATCTTGCCGTGCGGTCGGCGATTCTGTGGGCGGCCAGCGGCATTCATTTCTTCGTCATTTGCACATTTCTCGTTTTCCTTGCCATCTTCGTTGATCCTCGCAAGAACGACTGGCCGCAGCGCGCATTTTTCCGCAATATCCTTCGCGTCGCTGGAGTGAAATTCGAAGTCCGCCGTTCACCCAATTTCGATCCGAGCCGCACCTGCATCTTCATTTGCAATCACGTGAACATCTTCGATCCATTCGTCATTTATTCGGCGATTCCGCAATTCGTGCGCGGCTTCGAGCTCGAATCTCATTTCAAAGTGCCGGCCTATGGCTGGATGATGGGCCGCTTCGGAAATATTCCCGTTCCCGACGTCCCGAGCCGCGCCGGCCTCGAGAAAATGTCGGAGCGCGCCAAGGCCGCGCTCGATTCCGGAATCAGCTTGATCGCGTTTGCCGAGGGCTCGCGCACGCGCGATGGGCGCGTCGGCCCGTTTCGCAAAGGCATATTCGGCCTGGCGCAAAGGTTTGGGGTGCCAATCGTGCCGATGAGCATCGTCGGCTCGTACGAGTTTTTCCGCACCGGCCATTGGATGCTGCATCCGGGAAAGATTACCGTCATCTTGCACGACACGATCGACACGAAAAACGTGGAGCGCGATGAATTGGATGCGCTGCGCGACCGCGTGCAGGCAATTGTTTCCCAACCCGTCGAAGCCCGCACGTATGCGCAAGAGAAGCCTGAAACGAAAGATTAGGAAGGCGACGGCGCGGCAACAGCGGGCAGCCCGCGCCCGGCGCGCAGCTCCTGCCACGTATAGACGACGCGGTGAATCACGGTAATCGTCGATACCGATGCGATGACCCACAATACCGGCGCCATCCGCTGAAACGCTCCGCCGAGAATCAAAAGAACCAGACGCTCGGGTCGCTCCATAAACCCCACTTTGCAACTTGGTATCAACGATTCGGCGCGCGCCCGCGAATAACTCACCATAAACGAACTTGCCATCGCCACCGCGGCCAGCGTCATATAAAACGCCCGGCCAATCAAGGTGTAATAGACGACGAGACCCATGTACAGCGCGAGATCGGAGTAGCGGTCGAGCGTCGAATCGAGAAATGCGCCAAAAGCCGTGACGCGGCCCACGCGCCGCGCGACTTGGCCGTCAGCCATATCCAAAAAGCCGGCAAGAAACAGCACTGCGGCCGATTCGCGAAATCGTCCCATCGCAAACAGCGCCGAGGCCCAGCCATTTACGATGAGCGCGAGATATGTGAAGGCATTTGGAGTGATGCCGGTGATCGCGAGAAAACTCACCACGTGCTTCAGAAGCCAGCCGCCGCCTTCGCCAATCCAGTAGGTTACGGGGTGATGGGATTCCTTGGCCGCGTCCGTCATTGCCGAAATAATATTCCAACTCTCGGCGCGCCTCAAGAGCCTGGTTCTCTTCCGGCGCAGATCACCAAATTCTGTGGCGATTACTTTGAGTAGTGCGAGTGCGGCCTACGAAAACACAATTCCGCCGTCGGTCGAGTTTTCGGCAAGCGAATTCAATAAACTCGGCGGCCCTTGCACAACAAAGCGGCGATGGTAGAGCAGCACCGCGCGTAGCCCCGCCAGTTCTTCTCCGCCCCCCGCGCGCCCAGGTCCGCCATGGAGACAACTGGGAACCACGTTGCCATGCCCCGTATGCTGCGCGCCGACTGTGGAATCGACAACGACCAAACGGCCGTGCATGTCGCCGATTCCGAGAACGACATCGCGCACGAAAGCCGAGTCATTTGAAAAAATCGACGCCACCAACGAACCGAGCCCGCGGCGCGCGATGGCAATCAAATCGTTCGTATCGCCGCAGCCAATCAGCGTCGCGGAGGGTCCGAAAACTTCGACGTCATGGACAAACTTTGCGCTGAGGCCATTCTTGCTTGCCAGCAGCGTGGGTTGGACGAAAGCGGATTTCGCAAAATCGGCGTCAAGCGGTTGAAATTTTTCGTCGCCGCCGTAAAGAACCGCGCATTCCTGCTTCAATTGCCGCAGCCCTTCGAGACACGCTGCCTGCTGCGCCTTGTTCACCACCGGGCCGACGTTTGACTCCGGATTGCGCGGATTCCCCACTTTCATCGCGCCCAGTTTTGCGCTGATCGCTTCTCCCACGGCTTGCAAGTGCCGCTTCGGAACCAGGATGCGGCGGATCGCAGTGCATTTTTGTCCGGCCTTCAGCGTCATCTCGCGAACCACTTCCTTGACGAGAAGGTCGAAAATATCCGATCCCGGCGCAGCGTCGGGGCCCAGGATGGCGGAGTTGATGCTGTCGGCTTCGACATTCACGCGGACTGACCGGCGCAGGACGTTCGCGTGAGAGCGAATGCGCGCGGCCGTGTCAGCCGAGCCGGTAAACGAAAGAGTGTCAGTCTCTCGCACGTGATCGAGAAGATCGCGCGCC
>DASPVY010000045.1:0-4663 GCA_035622115.1 Candidatus Acidiferrales bacterium | reverse complement strand
GCATGACGCCGCGCCAACTGGCTGACAAAATCTGCCACACGCTTCGCGAGGCGAGCCATCAGGCCTACCTTGTCGGCGGATGTGTGCGCGATCTTGAGCTCGGCCGCGAACCGGAGGATTTCGATGTCTCAACCGATGCGCATCCTCCGCGCGTTCAGGAACTGTTCCCCGGAAGTCTGGCGATCGGCGCGCAGTATGGCGTAATTCTAGTCGTCGAGGACGGAGCGGAAGTCGAAGTGGCTACGTTTCGCTCCGATATCGGCTATTCCGACGGCCGCCATCCCGACCGCGTCGTCTTTTCTTCCTCCGCGCGTGAGGACGTCACGCGCCGTGACTTCACCATCAACGGATTGCTTCTCGATCCGGTCAGCGGCGAAATTTTCGACTACGTAGGCGGACGCGCCGACCTTCGCGCAAAAATCATTCGAGCCATTGGCGATCCCGAGGCGCGATTTCGCGAAGACAAGCTGCGCATGGTGCGTGCCGTTCGTTTTTCCGCGCGCTTCGGCTTCGCGATCGAGCCCGTCACGCTTACTGCGATTATCAAACTCGCGCCCGAAATTCATGCCGTCTCCGCCGAACGCCTTCGCGACGAGCTGACGAAAATTCTTACCGAAGGCGCCGCTCGCCGCGGTTTCGAACTTCTCGATGAAACCGGGCTTCTCCGCGAAATTCTTCCTGAAATCGTGCGCATGAAGGGCGTCGAACAGCCGCCGCAGTTTCATCCCGAAGGCGATGTCTGGATTCACACACTCATGCTGCTCGAGAAGCTCCGCGCGGACGCTTCAAGCACTCTGGCGTGGGGCGCTCTCCTTCATGATGTCGGCAAGCCCCCCACCTTTACTCCGGCCGCCGGTCCCGGCACGCGCATTCGCTTCGATGGACACGTCGACGTCGGTGCACGGATGGCGCAGGAGATCACTCGACGTCTGCGCTTCCCGAACGACGAAACCGATCAGATCGCCTCGCTCGTCGCCAATCACCTGCGCTTCAAAGACGTCCAGCAGATGCGTTCCTCCACGCTCAAGCGTTTCGTTCGACTGCCTCATTTCGAGGAGCATCTCGAGCTGCATCGCATCGACAGTCTTTCAAGCCACGGCAATTTGGAATGCTACGACTTCGTGGGGCGCTTTCTCGCCGAAACGCCTCCCGAAGAGGTTCGTCCCACTCGTCTGATCTCGGGCGACGATCTCAAAGCTCTGGGCCTCGAGCCCGGCCCGGCATTCAAGGAAATCCTGGGCAAACTTGAGGACGCGCAGCTCGAAGGTCGAATTCGCAGCCGCGCCGACGCCTTGGAACTCATTCGCGCTGAGTTTCTGAAGCGATAACCGGCCGAGCGGCCAGGTTTTGCCGGAAGCTGGCATTTTGAGGAGGTCAAAGTGGTTCGGTGACCTCCTATTAAGCCGTTGCATATAAACAGCTTATGACTCTTTACTTTCTGACTTTAGTGTATTATACTCAGCGTTGCTTATAATGTTGCTGCAGTCCTGGCATCTATCCGCCTCCACCTGCATCTAATTGACTGCAAGCCGATATATGCTAATGCTTGTTCTACAAGGGGGACAAATTGACA
This sequence comes from Candidatus Acidiferrales bacterium, assembly GCA_035622115.1. Lineage (GTDB taxonomy): Bacteria > Acidobacteriota > Terriglobia > Acidiferrales > UBA7541 > Palsa-147. Next base: position 3,090 of record DASPVY010000045.1, on the reverse strand, counting down.
GCTAAGTCTGTTTTCCAAGATCTCCCGATTCTTCCCGTTCGCGACACCGTTCTTTTTCCCGGGGCGCTGATGCCGTTGACGGTCGGTCGGGAAAGTTCGCTCGCCCTCTTGGATTCGCTGGAGGGCAATGACAAGGTCCTCGGCGTCGTCGCGCAACTCGATCCCCGCGTCGAAGATCCCGCCGGAAGCGACCTCCACAGCGTGGGCACAGCCGCGCGCGTTCACAAGATGGTGAAGATGCCCAACGGAAACGTCGTTACGTTTCTCGAAGGCTTGCATCGGATTCGCGTTGTCGAAATTCTGGGCATGAAGCCGTTTTTGCGTGCGCAGGTCGAGCAACAAGCCGAACTCGACGCTCAGCTCGATTCTGAATTGACCGCGCTGGTCCGGAATGCGCAGGAGCTTTTCCGCGACGTCGTTGCGCGTTCTCCGCAGCTTTCCGACGATTTGCAAAGCCACGTTTCGACCATCGAATCACCGGCGCGTTTGGCCGACTTCATCGCGGGCACTCTGCCTTCGCTCTCGACCATGCTGCGCCAGGAACTTCTGGAAACGGCCAGCGTGCGCACGCGTCTCGAAATTCTGGTGCGCGAACTGGCCAAGGAGCGCGAAGTTCTCGACCTCCGCAACAAAATTCAGGAGCAGGTTCAGGAGCAGGTCAATCAGGGCCAGCGCGAATTTCTGCTTCGCGAACAAATGAAAGCCATTCAGAAGGAACTCGGCGACAGCGACGATTCGCAAGCCGAAGTCGACGAGCTTCGCAAGAAGGTCGAGTCTTCCGGCATGACCGCGGAAGCCAAGAAAGAATGCGATCGCGAATTGAAGCGCCTGGCCAAGATGACGCCCGCGTCAGCCGAGTACATGGTCGCGCGGACGTATCTCGAATGGATGACTTCGCTGCCGTGGAATAAAACTTCCGGCACTGACGACATCGACATCGCCAAGGCCGAGGGCATTCTCAACGAGGATCACTACGATCTTGAGAAAGTCAAACAGCGCATTCTCGATTATCTCGCGGTGAAAAAGCTGCAACCCGGAATGAAGGGTCCGATTCTTTGTTTCGTCGGGCCTCCCGGAGTCGGAAAAACTTCGCTCGGCAAATCCATCGCGCGGGCCATGGGACGCAAATTCGTGCGCGTCTCGCTCGGCGGCATGCACGACGAGGCCGAAATCCGCGGCCACCGCCGGACCTACATCGGCGCTCTGCCCGGACAAGTCATCCAGCACATTCGCCGCGCCGAGACGATGGACCCCGTGCTCATGCTCGACGAAGTGGATAAGCTGGGCCGCGATTTCCGCGGTGATCCGGCGGCGGCGTTGATGGAAGTGCTCGATCCCGAACAGAACTCCACATTCCGCGATCACTATCTCGACGTTCCGTTCGATCTTTCGAAGGTCATGTTCATCGCCACGGCCAACTGGATGGATCCGATTCCGGAGCCCTTGCGCGATCGCATGGAAATTCTCGAGCTCGCCGGCTATACCGAGGAGGAGAAAATCCACATCGCCAAGCGCTTCCTGATTCCGCGCCAGACGGCCGAGCACGGCTTGAAGCTCGGCGAGCAAATCGAGTTCACCGACGAAGCGCTGCGCGAAATCATTCACAGCTACACGCGCGAAGCGGGCGTCCGCAATCTCGAGCGCGAAATCGCCAATCTTGTCCGCAAGCAGGCGCGGCGCATCGCCGAAGGCAAAGTCGAAAAGCGCATCATCACGCCTGAAATCGTGCACGAGACGCTCGGCGTTCCGAAAGTGCGCCTCGAAAAAGAAGTCGAGGAGCGCGTGCAGAAGCCCGGCGTTTCGGTCGGCCTGGTCTGGACGCCCGTCGGCGGCGACATCGTTTTCATCGAAGCCACGTCCATGCGCGGCGGCAAGCAATTCACCATGACCGGCCATCTCGGCGAAGTCATGCAGGAATCCATGCGCGCCGCGTTGAGCTGGGTTCGTTCGCACGCGGATGAATTCGGAATCGATCCCGATTTTTTCCGCAAGCAGGACCTGCACATTCACGTTCCCTCGGGCGCGATCCCGAAGGACGGGCCCTCCGCCGGCGTCGCCATGGTCACGGCGCTCGTCAGCTTGCTCAGCGGCAGGCCTGTGCGTCCGCGCGTGGCGATGACTGGAGAGATTTCGCTCTCCGGCGTGGTGCTGCCGATCGGCGGCGTGAAGGAAAAAGTGCTCGGCGCAAAGCGTGCGGGCATCCGCGAAGTGATTCTGCCGGCCGAAAACGAGCCGAACGTCAAGGAGGATTTGCAGCCTGAAATGATCGAAGGGCTCACGATCCACTACGTTCACAATCTCGATCAGGTTCTCGAAATTGCCCTCGGCAAAATCGAGAAGCCCATCCGGCCGGTCAGTGGTGGCGGACGCCGCGGCGTTGAACCCTCGGCTCCCGCTCCCGTCCACTAATTCGCGGCGTTCAGTTCCGCTAGAAGCTGCTGGAAATCGAACATCGAAAAGGCTCGGCCCGTTGCCGGGCCTTTTTCTTTTTCCGAGGTTTATCGGATCCTTGCTGCCAAACTTTTAGGACGATGGGTCGATTCAGTCCTGATCAGAAATGAACTCGATAATCCACGTACGGAGTGCGTCAAGCGAAGCAAACGTGCGAGGCCGGAAAATCGACGACGAAAATTTGTTGCACGGGGGAAACGAATCGCGTAGAGCTAGAAATTTCGCGATGGCTGACCGAGCGCGGGAACGCGTGCGCGAACGCGGGCGGCGAGGACACTCCCCGGAAAAGAGCCGGCTGGAAGCCAGCGCGACGAAGAAGCGCTGGGAACGCGATGAAATACACGCCGAGACAGATTGTCGTTCGGGCACGCGAAGCGGCATATCTGCTGCTCGCGACGCTCGATCATGACTCCATGGTGAAGCGGTTCCTGGAAGGCTACGCGAAGGAAAACGACCGCACCGGCGTCATCACGCAGCCCGCGCTCTTCCGCGACCTGATGGGATCGGTGCGGCGCGAAGCCATTCTCGCGATGGCGACGCAGATTGACGAATTGGCGCCGCGACGGCTCGGGATTGCACACCAGTCGGCAGGGGTCGCGTCAAAAGGCGATTTGCCCGCAAAGGCCGCGGCCAAAAAAA
>DASPVY010000044.1:0-3723 GCA_035622115.1 Candidatus Acidiferrales bacterium | reverse complement strand
CCGCAAATGCGGAGGCGCCGCGCAGACCGGCCCGGACGATTGGAGCATCTCCATGAAAGAAGCCATTCACCCCGATTATCACGATGTGACCGTGCACTGCGCCTGCGGCCATACCTTCAAGACTCGGTCGACGTTCAAAGGCCAGTTGATCCGCGTGGAAATCTGCTCGAACTGCCACCCTTTCTTCACCGGCAAGCAGAAGCTGATCGATACCGCCGGCCGTGTCGAACGCTTCAATAAGAAGTACGAGAAATCCACGAAGAAATAGGCGACGCGCGAACCTTCGCGGAAAATTGCAGCGCCGGGGGTCCAGACGGCGCATTGAAGCGTCGAATCCCGCGCATTTGTTAAGTTTGCCTTCCGTTGTTGAAACTCTGGCGATGCCCGTCGCGCGTCAGTGTAAAATGCCAGGCGTCCATGGCGACGTCCGTGCCAGCCTCGTCCAGCGCATTTCCGGAATCAGCCGTCGAGACGGCTGCGCCGCGCATCACTCTGCGCAACTCGTTTTCGCATCCGCTCGATTCGGCGATCGCCGCCGCGCGGACGTGCTATTCGCCGCGGTTGATCGGTTTCGAAGAAATTACGGAAAAGCAGCGGGTGAACATCGGGGCCGCCACTTATTACGGCGGGCATCACACGGTTTACCAGCACGCGCATTTCGAATTCGGCCTCGAGAATGTGAGCCGGCAATTCGTCTGGACATTTCTGCACGCCCACCCTTTTTACAATTCCGAGCAGCAGAGCCAGCGCTATGTGCGGCTGGATCGCGCGCAGGCATACGTACCGCCGGAAGGACCGCGCTTTGGCGCGGAAGAGCGAGCGATTTACGAGCGAGCGATCGCCGGGGCGTGGGATTCCTATCGCAAGCTTTCGCGATTGCTCGAGCCGGAGGCGCGCGAAATTCTGGGCGACATCTGGCACGTCAGCGAGATGTCGCACCCGAAGCGGCTGAAAAAAGTTGCGCAGCAGTCGGAGAAACGCGCGATTGAGGTGGCGCGGTATGTTCTGCCGGTGGCCGCGTTCACGACGATGGTGCACACGCTTTCCGGCATCGTCCTGCACCGGCTGTGGCGCATGCAGGAGGCTTCCGACACGCCCACGGAAGCGCGCGAGATTATCGGCGCAATGGTGAACGCGGTGCGCGAGCAGGATCCGGGATTCTTCGACCGGTTCGACAACAAGCCGATGGAGGAGCCGCCGGAATGGCAGCAGCCCGTTTCCGATGGCGACCGCTTCGCGCGGGAATTTGATGCGCAGTTAAGCGGAGGAACTTCGCGGCTGGTGGATTATCCGCCGCGCGCGATTCCGGTGATGGCCGAAGCGTACCGCGCAGTGCTGGGCTTGACCGTGAGCGGGTGCTCCGACGCCGAAGCGATCGACCGGCTGCTCAATCCGGCGCGCAATCCGTATCGCCGCGAGACGCTCAACATTGGCGTGCACGCGCCGATTATGCGCGCGCTGCAGCACGCTAATTTCACCTTCGCCAAAAAAATCAGCCACACCGCCGACAGCCAGGACCAGCGGCATCGCATGGTGCCGGGCTCCCGGCCGCTGCTGACGCTGGCCGATACGCGGGAAGCGGATTTCGTCACGCCGATGCTGATTGCGGGAAACGCCCGCGCGCTCGAAATTTACGAAGAAGCAATGGCTGCGGCGTGGTCGGCGAAAAATGAATTGCTCGATCGCGGCGTGCCGCGCGAATTCGCGCTGTATCTGCTGCCGAACGCGAAGGCGGTTCGACTGGTGGAGACCGGCTCGCTGCTCCACCTGCTGCACAAATGGACGATGCGCACGTGCTTCAACGCGCAGGAAGAGATTTATCAGGCGTCGATGGAAGAAGTCGCGCAGGTGCGCGAAGTTTTTCCCGAGCTGGCGCGATACATCGGGCCACCATGCGTTCTGCGCGCCGGAATTTCCACGCCCATCTGCACCGAAGGCTCGCATTTTTGCGGAGTGAAGGTCTGGGTGGAGTTCCCCAACGTCCAGCGCCGGATTTGAGCCGCGCTTGATTGAGCTAATCTGCAAGCCGATGATGAGACCCATCATCAGTCGATGACCCGCCGCGGAAGCCTCGCGTATTACCTGGCCGCCTGGATCTGCGGATGTGTGTTCATGAGTGGGTTTGTGTGGATCTGGTCGTTGGCCTCGTTTTTTTCCGCCAGAGACGGCATACCGGGTCAGGGAGTATCGAGCTTTCTTGCAACCTGTTTCTATGGGCTGATGTTCGGCGCGCCGACCGCAATTCTCGGAGGATTTATATTGCGCCGAATCATGAGCTTGTTCGATCGAGGCAAGTGGGTTATCTGGACCGCAGTGGGCGCGGTGTTGACGCCGGTGCTGATTTTGGCGGTTGGTGCGCTCGGAATGGTGATCGTCGACAGGACATCCTGGAGCACGGCCGCGATGCTGACCTACGGGCCGCTCGTTCTGATGAAAGTCTGGTGGCTGGCAATTCCGGCGGGAGCGGCAACGGCGTATGTTCTGTCTCGCGTCGATCGCGCGTTCGCGCCGTAACCCGTGTCACGGGCGGGAAGCCCGCGACACAAGCTAGAGCGAAATTTGGGCGAGGGGCGGCGCGCCGGAAGATTCGAGCAGCGCGAGCTGGCCGCAGGCAGCCATCACATCCTGGCCGCGCGAGTAGCGTACGAACGCCGGCACGCCTTTTTCGGTGAGCACATGGCGGAATTCTTCGATGCGAGCCGGATTGGGCGGCTCGTACGGCAAATTGCCGGGATTCCAGGGAATCAAATTTACTTTGCAGCGAATATTGGAGATCAGCCATGCGACGCGGCGCGCGTCTTCGGGCGAATCATTGAACCCGCCGAGCAAAACATATTCGAATGTGAGATGTTCCCACGCGCGGAGGGGATATCGCCGGCAGGAATCGAGAAGCGCATCGAGCGGATACTTGCGATTGATGGGCATGATTTTTTCGCGCTGCTCGTCATTCGAGGCGTTCAGTGAAACCGCGAGCTTCGGACGAACAGTTTCGTGCGCGAGGCGCTCGATTCCGGGAACGATGCCGCTGGTCGAGAGCGTGACGTGCTTCGGCGAAATCGCCATGCCTTCGGGGTCGAGCAGAATCCGCATCGCCGCCATCACCGCATCGTAGTTCAGCAACGGCTCGCCCTGGCCCATCAGAACGACGTTGGTCTGCGGCTTCAGGCCGCCCTCGTGATCCGCGAGCGCCACCACGATCTGGCCGAGAATTTCGCCGGCGGTGAGATTGCGGATCAGACCCAGCGTCGCCGTTAAGCAGAAACCGCAATCGACGGCGCAGCCCGCCTGCGTGGAGACGCAAATCGTCTGCCGGTTCTCTTCGGGCATAAAAACCGTTTCGATCGTGATGAGCGAATCGTTCGAAGACATTTCGGGCGCGGGCGTTTCTGGCAAGAAGTTTCCCGATGAGCCAAGAGCCAGGACGTATCGCATCGTGCCGTCGGCGGAAGGATAGCGCCGCAGAAGTTTCGGGAGCGCGACGCATGCCGTGCGGCCGAGTTTTTCGCGGAGCGCGGCCGGCAAATTCGTCATCGCGGAGAGATCGAAACGTTTTTCGGCGTAGAGCGCGTGATAGAGCTGCGCGCCACGATACCGCGGCTCTCCGAGCGATACGGCCAGCGAACGGAGTTCGGCCGTGGACATTCCGAAAAGATTGGATCGGCGCGATGTGTCTGCGGTGGACATGCCGGCGGCTCGAATCGATGATAACACGGCCATTTTGCT
>DASPVY010000043.1:0-13433 GCA_035622115.1 Candidatus Acidiferrales bacterium | reverse complement strand
ATTTCATTCTAAGATGTTCCTATGCCGAACCTGCTTGAAGTTCGCGGGCTAACGGTTGAGTTGCCGACCGAAAATGGCTGGGTGCGCCCGGTGAACGAAGTATCTTTCGCGCTCGCCGACGGCGAAACGCTCGGCATCGTCGGCGAGTCAGGCTCCGGCAAAACGATGTTGTCGCTCGCGCTCATGGCACTCGAGCCGCCCGGCACGCGCCGCAGCGGCGAAGCTTTGCTTTGCGCACGCAACTCATCCCGCGCAATTCTGTCCGGCCCATCTCCCCAAGCCGCCCCACTTTCATCCCGAGGAAATCCAAGTCATCGGACGGGCGACGGATTCTCGTCTGCTTCGGGGCGCGCAGATAGTCGTATCAATCTCGTCTCCGCTTCGCCGCGCGAAATGCGCGCCATTCGTGGCGGCGAAATCGCCATGATTTTTCAAGAGCCGATGACCGCGCTCAATCCGCTGATGCGCGTCGGCTCTCAGATCGAAGAAGCCATTCGCGTCCACGATGCGCGATGTTCGGCTGCCGAAACGCGGCGTCGCGCGGTCGAAGCGCTCAAACTCGCGTCGGTGCCCGAGCCCGAATTGCGCGCGCGCCAATACCCACACCAGCTTTCGGGCGGCTTGCGCCAGCGCGCGCTGATTGCGATGGCACTGGCTGCGGGGCCGCGGGTCTTGATTGCCGATGAGCCGACCACCGCGCTCGACGTCACGGTGCAAAAACAGATCCTCGACTTGCTCGTCCGCTTGCAGAGCGAACTCGGCCTCGCAATGATCTTCATCACGCACGATCTCGGTGTCGTCGCAGAGGTTGCTGGACGCGTCGCGGTGATGTACGCCGGCCGAATCGTCGAAGAAGGTCCGACGCGCGATGTTTTGCGCGAGCCGCGTCATCCCTACACGGCGGGATTGCTTCGCGCCGCGCCCAAACTTCCGCGCGCGGTGCTGACCCCGATTCCCGGCACAGTTCCGCCGTTCGATTCGCTGCCGTCCGGCTGCGCGTTCGCGCCGCGCTGCGAATTTCATCGCGCCGAGTGCGACGCGGCCGTTCCCGATCTTCTATCCGTGGATTCGGCGCACACGGCTCGCTGCATTCTCGTTTCTGAAAGCGTCGCCCAATGAGCGCCCGATGAGCTCCCAGCCAATTCTCGCCGCGCGTGGTCTGCGCAAATCGTATCCGTCGTCCGCGGGCGCCTTTGCCGATTCCGGCCCGCGCCGGTTCGCCGTGGACGGCGTCAGTTTTGATCTCGAGCGCGGAGAAACGCTTGGCATCGTCGGCGAATCGGGCTGCGGCAAGACCACACTCGCGCGCATGCTCATCCGCCTGATCGAGCCGGAGGCCGGCGAAATCGAATTTCGCGGCGAAAATTTCCTGGCTGCGCGCGGCGAGAATCTGCGCGCCATGCGCCGCGGTATTCAAATGGTGTTTCAGGATCCGGCAGCCTCGCTTGATCCGCGCATGCGCGTCGGCGCGATTGTCGGCGAGCCGCTCGCCATTCACGAACCGAACCTCTCGCGCACCAAACGCCGCGCCCGCGTGGTTGAAATGCTCGCGGCCGTCGGCATGGACGCGGCATCGCTTGGACGCTTCCCCCACGAGTTTTCCGGCGGCCAGCGCCAGAGAATCGGAATAGCGCGCGCGCTGATTCTTCATCCCGCCGTCGTCATTGGCGACGAACCGGTCTCGGCTTTGGACGTTTCCGTTGGCGCGCAGATTCTCGAACTGCTCTCCCGCCTGCAGCGCGATCTCAGCCTCACCTACATTTTCATCACGCATTCGCTGCCCGTCGTCGCGCAGGTCGCCACGCGCGTGGCCGTCATGCGCGCTGGAAAATTTGTCGAACTCGGTGCCGCGGATCATGTTCTCTCACAGCCGAAAGATCCGTACACGAAGTCGCTGCTCGCCGCCGTCCCCGCAATTCCCGCGTAACGGTTCGCAATCGCAAATTCGTGGCGATGACCACACATCACTTCCTAATCCCGATCCCGCCCGGGCCTCCAGCGCAACGAATCTCGCTTGTGAGGCCGGACTGGAGTAGACTGGGCGGCCGAAACATTCCGCGGACCGCTGCGTAGAACCAACCAGCGAATTCAATTTTCGTCGGGAGGAATGAACAAAATGGCGACTCCACTGAACCCGCCGGCGCCGACGCCAAGCGCGCCCATCGAAACCGCGAAGATCGGTGACTTCGGCCGCGTGACCGGTGTCCTTTTCAATCCGCGGGCGACTTTCCAGGATATCGTCGCGCGTCCTACCTGGCTCGTTCCTCTGGTTGTTTTGGTGATTTTTTCGATCGCCGTCATCGCGCTCTTCAGCCAGCGAGTAGGCTGGCGCTCGTTCATGGAGCGTCAATTCGACAAGGATCCTCGCGTCTCGCAACTCTCGGGAGAGGAACGCGAAAAAGATCTCGATCGCGCCATAAAAATCACACAGCCGATCGTGTACGCCGCGGCGGTCCTTGGCACATTTGTGGCGCCAGTGGTTGTCTCGGCGGTTCTGCTTCTAGCGTTCAACCTGTTGGCAGGCACACGCATCGAGTTCAAGACGGCTTTTGCCATCGTGGCGTTTTCCTGGATGCCTTACCTGATTCATGCTCTCTTATCGATACTTCTGATATTCCTCAAGTCGCCCGAATCAATCGATCTCGAACATCTCGTCGCCTCGAATCCGGGAGCATTTCTCTCGAGCGACAGCGCGAAGTGGCTTCTCACGCTGGCTACCTCGGTGGACTTGTTCACCCTGTGGGTGATTGCCTTGCAGGGTCTCGGCTTTTCTCTCACCAATCCAAAGAAAATCTCATTTGCAAAGGGCGTGACGATTGTCGCAATCGTTTGGGCGCTTTACGTCGCCGTGAAAGTCGGATGGGTCGGCGCCTTTAGCTAATCGATTTCGCCTCCTGATACAATTCGCCGGATGGAATTTCGGTTCGAGGTGCGGAAGACCGATCCGACCGGCGCGCGTCTCGGCCGCTTGTACACGCCTCATGGCGCGATTGATACGCCGGCCTTCATGCCCGTGGGCACGGCCGCAACGGTCAAAGGCCTCACGCAATCGGCGCTCGAAGAACTCGGCGTCCAGATCCTTCTCGCCAACACCTACCATCTTTTGCTTCGTCCCGGCCACGAGCGGATCCGTGAGCTTGGCGGCCTTCACGAGTTCATGTCCTGGCCGCATCCGATCCTCACCGATTCCGGCGGCTATCAAGTCTTCAGCCTTTCGGATTTGCGCAAAGTCGCGGACGACGGCGTCACGTTTCGCTCGCACATTGACGGTGCGGAGCATTTTCTTTCGCCCGAGATTGCGCTCGACGTCGAGATGGCGCTTGGCGCAGACATCATCATGGTCCTCGATGAGTGCGTCGAAGCTCCCACGCAACGCGCGACTGCGCAGGCTGCGGCCGCGCGAACGCTCGATTGGGCGCGGCGTTCGCGGGAATATTTCGGGCGTATGGGCGACGCCTCGCGGCAAATGTTGTTCGGCATCGTGCAAGGCGGAACGCACACTGACCTGCGCCGCGAAAATGCCGAGTCGCTCGTCGCGCTGGACTTTCCGGGATACGCCATCGGCGGTCTTGCCGTGGGCGAATCGCATGAAATGACGTGCGCCATGACGGAGGCCGTCGCTCCCCGCCTTCCCGCCGAACGTCCTCGATACTTGATGGGCGTAGGCAAGCCCGAGCAAATCGTCGACTACGTCGCTCGCGGCGTGGACATGATGGACTGCGTGCTGCCGACGCGCAGCGCACGCCATGGGTGCCTGTTCACCTGGCAGGGCCGTCTGCTGATTAAAAATGCGCGCTACGCAAAGGATCTACGTCCGATTGATGAGAGCTGCGGCTGTGCCGTTTGCCGCCGCTACTCGCGCGCGTATCTTCGCCATCTTTTCCTTGCAAATGAACTGCTTGCCGCGATCCTCAACACCCACCACAACATCTACTTTTACCTTGACATGATGCGTAAAATTCGGGAGGCTATCGGTTTTGGGAATCTGTCAAGATTCCGCACTGAGCTGCAGGCACGCCTCGAAGTCAGGCACTCCGAACTGGGCGTTTAAGGAACGATGACGTGCCGGGCCAGCGCATCACAACAGGTGTCCGAGCACCCCACACGTTGTGACATGAGATGGTAAGTCCAGGGACGTGGAAATCACCGCGATGAATGGCATTTCTATGATTCTTCTCTTCGCGCAAACTGCGCCGGGAGGGGCGCTCTTCGGCATGTTGCCTCTCCTCCTCATCATGGTGGTTTTCTATTTCCTGCTGATTCTGCCGGCGCAGCGCCGCCAGAAGAAAACACAGCAGATGCTGATGGCGCTGAAGAACGGCGACAAGGTCATCACGAACGGCGGGATTTACGGGACCATCGTCGGCCTCGAAAATGATGCCGTGCAGTTGCGCATCGCCGATCAAGTCAAGGTCAAGGTCTCGCGCAATGCCATCGCCGGACTCCAGCCCGACTCGCCGAAGGAGACGTGAGCCCCGCGCATGACTTCCCAGCTCAGATGGAAATTCGTTTTTATCGCGATTGTCATCGTCGTTTGCATTTACGGTCTGATCGGCTTGCCCGAATTCCCCACGTCTTTGCAAACCGTCAAGAGTAACTTCACCGACCGTATCAAGCTCGGCCTCGATCTCAAGGGCGGCAGCCACCTCGTTCTTCAGGTGCAGGTGGAAGAAGCCATCGCCTTGCACTGCGACCAGGCCATTGATCAGCTCGAGAAGCAGCTTCGCGATCGCAATATTCAGGCCGGTGAAATCAGGCGGGTGGACGACACGCATATTCTCGTCCGCGACGTCGCGCCAGCAACCTCAAGCCAGTTCCGCGATCTGGCTTCCTCGCAATTCACTGATTGGAGCCTTTCGCCTGCTGCCGGCGAGCAATCCGGTTATCTGCTCACCTTGAAGCCCCAGGTGATTGCCGATATTCAGCGCCAAACGATGGATCAGGCTCTTGAGACCATCGAGCGCCGCATCAACGCTCTCGGTCTTACCGAACCCACCATCGCTTTCACCGGCCGCGCCGACAATGAAATTCTCGTGCAATTGCCCGGTGAAGGCGATCCGACGCGCGCCAAAGCTGTCATCCAGGCCGGCGGTCAGCTCGAACTGCGCGCCGTCGAGGATCCCCAAACATATCCGTCTCAAGCGGCGGCGCTCGGAGCCCACGGCGGAGTCCTTCCGGCCGGCACGGAATTGCTGCCGGGAAAATCCACTTCGGCTTCGGGCCAGCCCGGACCGCAGGTTTGGTATGTTGTCAGCCGGCTGCCGATCGTCACTGGCCAGGATTTGCGCAGCGCGACGCCCTCTCCCAGCACGAATTATCCGGGCCAGTATCAGGTGAATTTCTCGCTCTCCACTTCCGCCGCCGCGCGCTTCGGCCCGTTCACCGAGTCGCACATCGGCAAGCAGATGGCCATCGTGCTCGATCATCAGGTGCAGACTGCGCCCGAAATCAAGGGCCGGATCGATGATCAGGGCATGATCGAAGGTAATTTTTCCCAGGATTCGTCGAAAGATCTCGCGCTCGTTCTGCGCGCAGGCGCTTTGCCGGCTTCCATCAAGTATCTCGAAGAGCGCACCGTCGGTCCTTCGCTTGGCGCCGATTCGATTCGCTCGGGTGTGCGCGCGTCGGTCGGCAGCCTGATCGTGGTCATGATTTTCCTGGTGATTTATTACCGCTTGAGCGGCATCAACGCGGTCGTGGCGTTGATCCTGAACTTGATTATCTTGATCGCCTTCATGGCAATTTCCGGCGCGGTGTTGACGCTGCCGGGCATCGCCGGCGTCGTTCTCACCATCGGTATGGGCGTCGATTCCAACGTTCTCGTCTTCGAACGCATCCGTGAGGAATTACGCGCGGGCAAAGCCAATGCCTCCGCCGTTTCGGTTGGTTTCGATCGCGCGTTTCTGACGATCATCGACACGCACATCACGACGCTCGTTTCGGCAGCCTTCCTGTTTTTGTTCGGAACTGGGCCCGTGAAAGGCTTCGCCATCACCTTGGTTATCGGATTGCTCGCTAACCTGTTTACCTCCATCTACGTTTCACGTGCGATCTTTGATTGGCACATCTCGCGGATGGACCGCCAGGGGGAGCTAAGCATCTGAGTTGCGGTGTATTAGCGGTACTGAGCTGGTTCTGGTACTGGAGCAATCCGTGGGAACCAGCACTGCAAAAATGGCGTCTAATTGTTTCGTGACTGGACACTGAATGGAATTCTTTCGCAACGTCAACGCTGACTGGATGGGCAAGGCCAAGTACTTCGTCTCTTGCTCTTTGATTCTCCTGATTATCGGATGGATCTCCATATTTCGGAATGGAGGTCTGCGTTACGGCATCGATTTCCGCGGTGGCACGCTCGTCTATGTCCGGTTTGCCGGTGCTCCTCCGATTGACCAGATTCGCAAAGGTCTCCAAGCCGCGGGCCTCACCAACAGCACAATTCAGCAGATCAGCGATATCTCGAATCCGTCGTCCAGCAACGACGTCGTCATCGGCCTCGAGCAACGCGGTCAGGGCGATGAGGCGCTCGACGCCGGCAAGCAGGCCATTCTCTCGGTTCTGCAGAAAAGTTTTGGCGGCCAGAACGTCAAGCCTGATTTTAATTCGGTCACGCCCTCGGCCCTCGCCGCATTCCTGACCCAAAAAGATCCTCTCTCGCTTGGCGCCACTGCTGGCGATCGTTATAACCAGCTCGCCCGCCAGATCACCGATTCGCGCGATCGAGGTCATGGCGGCATCCTCACGAATTTCGACGATCTCAAAAGCGTTCCGGGCGTTAACGCCGCAGCGCTATCCGACATTCGCGATCAGTTCTCTCTTGGCACCTTCGCCATTCGCGATGTCGAGATCGTGGGACCGAAAGTCGGCGCCCAACTGCGCCGCCAGGCTGTCCTGGCTACCCTCTATGCGCTGGCGGGCATGTTGATATATATTGCCTTCCGATTCGAGTGGGTCTACGGCGCTGCGGCCGTAATCGCCGTCTTTCACGACGTGCTGATTACCCTCGGATTGTTTTCTCTCTTTCGCTTTGAGATCTCACTGACGGTGATCGCGGCATTGCTCACTCTCGTTGGGTATTCGATGAACGACACCATCGTGATCTTCGACCGCGTGCGTGAGAATCTGCGTCTCATGCGCCGGGAACCTCTCACGGCCATCGTCGACAAGTCCATCAATCAAACTCTCTCGCGGACCATCCTTACAAGCGGTTTGACGTTTCTCACCGTCTTGGTTCTGTTCCTGATGGGCGGCGAAGTGCTTCGCAGCTTCTCTTTTGCTATGGTGGTGGGAGTTGTGATAGGAACATACTCCAGTTTCGGCATTGCCGCTCCCATCGTAGTGGTCTGGAGCAAGTATCGGGGTCAGAGGAGTGTCCCTCGCGCGGGATCCGCAGCCTGAGCGCGAGTGGCAGCAGGAAGGTAGGCTAAAGATGTTTGACGACTTGGTTGAGTCAAGCGTAGTTCCGAAGAGGACGAACAAGAGCTGGACGGTCACGCTCTCCTTCATCATCCAGGGCGCCATCGTCTTCGTTCTCATCTTGATTCCGCTCATTTATACGGAAGCACTCCCGAAGCAATTGCTTACGACCTTCTTGGTCGCTCCCGCTCCACCGCCGCCGCCTCCTCCGCCCGCTGCCGCGGTGCAACGAATCGTGAAGCCGGTGGCTCGCCTGATTCAGCAGGGCAAGATGATGGCGCCGACCGTCATTCCGAAAAAAGTTGAAATGATCAAGGAAGAAGAATTGCCGCCGGATGTGGGCGCGGTTGGAGTCGTTGGCGGCGTTCCGGGCGGCGTGCCCGGCGGACAGGCCGGCGGCGTTCTCGGCGGAATCATTGGCGGATCCGGGTCCGGTCTGCCTCCGCCTCCCAAGCCCACTCAGTCGAGAATCCGCGTCGGCGGCAACGTGCAGGCGGCAAAAATGGTTCGCCAGGTCCAGCCCATCTATCCGCAGATCGCTAAGACGGCGCACGTCTCGGGCACCATCATATTGCACGCCGTCATCTCCAAGGACGGCTCGGTGCAGGAACTCACTTATATCTCCGGCCCGCCGCTCTTGATGAAGTCTGCGATGGATGCGGTTCGCGAGTGGCGCTATCAGCCCACTTTGCTCAATGGCGAGCCGGTGGAAGTGGACACAACGATTTCCGTGATCTTTACTCTTGGTGGCTAGGCAGGGCCTGCGCGGCTCCGGCCTGGCCGGTCCGTGGCGGGTAGGTAGCTCAGGTGGCCGGCAGCTTTTCACTGTCGAAGATCAGATTCCAAAAGTCTCTGAGGAGGAGCGAAGGACATGCTAGCGAATAGTCTATGGGCAGCTTTTCTGATGTTGCAGGGCGGCGCCAACGCGGATGTCGGCTGGGACTTGGTGACGATGTGGCACAACATGGGCATCCCCGCCAAGATCGTCGTGATCCTGTTGTTTATCATGTCGGCCTGGTCGGTCGGCATCATGATTGACCGCGCCTTGATGTTCAGCGCGGCCCGCAAGCAGTCCCGCGTCTTCGTCCAGCAGGTCGCCGGCGCGCTGAAAGACAACAAGCTCGATGAAGCCATCTCCATCGCCGAGCGGAACAAGAAGAGCCACATCGCCAAGGTGGTCGCGACTGGCTTGTCGGAGTTCCAGGCGGCCTCTGCACAGGTGAGCGATGAAGAAGTGATCGAAGCTGCTCGCCGCGGCCTGGAGCGCTCCGTCGCCATCGTCCACGCCGAAATGAAGCGCGGCCTTTCCGGTCTTGCCACCATCGGATCGACGGCTCCTTTCGTCGGCCTCTTCGGCACCGTCGTCGGCATCATTAACGCGTTCAAAGGTATCGCCAGCAGCAAAGCGACCGGTCTGTCAGCCGTCGCCGGCGGTATTTCTGAAGCCCTGGTCACCACCGCTCTCGGTCTGCTTGTCGCCGTCCCTGCGGTCTGGACCTTCAACTATTTCACGAACAAAGTCGAAGCCTTCGACGTCGAGATGGACAACTCCTCGATGGAGCTGATCAACTACTTCATCACGCGCCGGGGCGGAAAGAAGTAGCACCATGGCTTATAAGCCCAAAGCACCACCGGTGATGGCTGCGCCAAACGTCATCCCGATGGCCGACATCATGCTCGTCCTCCTCATCATCTTCATGGTGGTCACCCCCATGTTGCAGAAGGGCGTTTCGGTGGACATGGCCAAGGTGGAAAACCCGGAAGATATGAGGGATGCCGACAAAGATGACGCCGTGATTATCGCGGTCACTCGCGACGGGCGCTACTTCCTCGGTTCAAACCAGATCGCTCTCGACGACATCACCAACAAAGTGAAAGACCTCATCTCCAATCGCCTCGACAAAACCGTTTTCGTTCGCAGCGATGCGCGCGCGAAATACGGCGAAGTGGTCAAGGCCGTGGACGAGGTCCGCTCAGCCGGTGTCGACAATCTGGGTCTGCTGACGGACAAACTTCAGACGGGTCGGAAACCACCCCCGCCGCCGGTGGGCCAGTAACGTATTTAGCTAAAGGAGCTCCTCCATGGGAATGGCAGTCGGTGGAAGTAAAGGCGTAGTGGCGGACATGAACGTCGTGCCGCTCATCGACATTCTGCTCGTGCTGATCATCATTTTTATGGTCATCACGCCGACGACGCCGCACGGCCTCGACACTCTCATTCCTCAGCCCTCGCCTCCCAATACGAAAGAGAATCCGGAACTGCTCGCCAAGACGATCGTCGTTCAGGTCACCGCCAGCGGCAAAGTCCTCATCAATCAGGACGAAACCACCTGGGATCAGCTCGGACCGCGTATCGACGACATCTTCAAGCAGCGCGCCGAGAAAGTCGCTTTCGTGAAGGGCGAGGATAATGTGGATTTTGCCGAAGTGGCCCGCGCGATTGACATTATGAGGTCCAACGGCGTGGACAAAGTCGGCCTGATTACCGCGAAGGTCGAGGCCGGCCAGTAGCTGCGGTCATTTGGTCGCGATTGCTTGGGCGCGATCGCCCTGATAAAAACGGGAGCATCAAACCTTCGCTCGCGGAAAACTGGCCGGGAGCACTCAAGGAGAAATTGGAATGGTGCGCAAGCCCCACACTCCGTACACTCTCGTGATGTTGTTTGCGGCGCTCGTCGCCGTGCAGGGCTGCAGCAAGCTGAAGGCCCGCGACCTCTTGAACAAGGGCGTTCAGGCCTATAAAGCCGGCCAGTTCGATCAGGCCATTGAAGACTTCAAGGAATCCAAGGATCTCGATCCCAACCTGCTGAACGCCCGCCTCTATCTCGCCACCGCTTACTCTTCCCAATATATTCCGGGCGCTCCTTCGGACGAAAACGTCCGCATGGGGCAGCAGGCCATTAACGAGTACAAACAAGTCCTCGACGTCGATCCGAACAATCTTTCCGCCATTGATGGCATCGGCGCCATCCTCTACAACATGGGCGGCACGCCCTTCGATCCCAAGAAATTCGACGAGTCGAAGACCTATCACCAAAAGCATATTCAATTGAGCCCCAACGATCCCGACCCCTACTACTGGATGGGCGTCATTGACTGGTCGCTCTCCTATCGGGGCAATAAGGACATGCGCCTTGACTACAACCAGAAGGCCAAGAAGCAGGTCAAGGATAGCGATCCGATGCCACCGCCTCTAGCCACAGATTTTCAAACCAAGTATGGCGCGACCATTCAGGAAGGCATCGACAATCTGAAGAAAGCCATCGAGCTCAGGCCGGATTACGACGACGCCATGGCCTACCTCAACCTCCTTTACCGCCAGAAGGCCGACACCGAAATGACTGCGCAGGCCCACGACGATGACGAGAAGATGGCCGACGAACTCGTCGACAAAGTGAAAGCGATCAAGCAGAAGAAAATGGAAACCGCGCAGCAGGGCAATTCCTAGCTTCCGTCGGCGCGAGTGTGAAAGCGCCTTTCGCCTTTTCTACCGCGTTTAGCGTTCCGCTATAATGTTTTCCGGGCGCCTCGGGCGCCGTGATTTTCCGTGACCACTTTCTCCATCGAAAATTTCGGGTGTCGCGCCACTCATGCGGACGCGGCGGCCATCGAACATCAACTCCTCGATCGTGGCTTCACGCGCGCCCAAGCCCATCGCGATTCCGATATCGTGGTGCTCAATACATGCACTGTCACCGCAGCGGCCGACGCTCAGGCTCGCGATGCTATCCGCCACGTTCACGCCGCAAATCGCAGCGCGCGCATCCTCGTCACCGGCTGTTACGCCCAGCGCGCTCCCGAAGAGTTGGCGAGACTCGATGGCGTCGAATGGGTCGTCGGGAATTCTCATCAGTCCTCAATCCCGGATCTCGCCATGCTTGATGCGGGTGTTTGCTCGTCGGACGCCCAGCGATCCCCTGATTTCGTTCCGGCATCCATGCTCGCAACCGACGCTCTTTCGCTTGCGCGCGCGCCGGCAAAGATTCTCACTGGCGACATCTTCGCTCAAAGCTCCTTCTTCGGCGCGCCGCTCGTTGGCGACGATTCCGAGCGCACCCGTCCCACTCTGAAAATTCAGGACGGCTGCAACAATCGCTGCTCCTACTGCGTCATCCCGTTTGTTCGCGGAAAGAGCCGCAGCCTTCCGCCCGATCGCGTGCTCGCCGAAGTCCGGCGTCTCGTCACAGACGGTGCGCGCGAAATCGTTCTCAGCGGAATCAATCTCGGCAGCTACGCCAACGATCTCGCGCCCCGCGCGTCGCTTGCCGCGCTCCTGCGCCGAGTGATGGCCGAAACCTCGCTCGATCGTTTGCGTCTCAGCTCCATCGAGCCGATGGATGTCACGCGCGACTTCGTCGAGTTGGTGGCTGCTGAAAATCGCATCGCGCCGCATTTTCATATGCCCTTGCAGTCTGCTTCGGATGCGATTCTAAAATTGATGCACCGCTCATATCGCGCTGCGCATTACCAACGCCGCCTTGAAATCGTTCGCGAGCTTTCGCCCGATGCTGCAATCGGTACGGACGTCATCGTCGGCTTCCCCGGCGAAAGCGAGAATGATTTTCACGCCACATTCGATTTCATCGAACGCCAGCCCTTTACGTATCTTCATGTTTTTTCGTTCTCCGCGCGCCCCGGCACGGCTGCCGAAAGCTTGTCCGGCCAGGTTTCCCCTGCGGTAATCCGCGACCGCGCCCGCACTCTTCGCGCGCTCGGCCTGAAGAAAGCTTCAGCGTTTCGGGCCTCGCAGCGAGGCCGCCTGGTCCGCGCGCTTACACTTCGGCGCAAACGCGACGGCTGGACGGAGGTTCTTTCAGGAAATTATCTGAAACTGCGAGTCGCGGGCGATTGGCCGCCAAACACGTGGCTCGACGTGCGCGTCACCGCGGATTCGGCTGACGTCACTGTTCCGGCGGAAGGGCTATCGACTCAAAGCGGCTTCTAGCTTTCAAAAGTCACTTGGGCCAGCGCCAAATTTCCACTATGCGTAATCGAAATCGAAATTGCCTTCACACCCAGCCTCAAGGCGATTTCTTGCGTCGCGCCCGCGAGCCTCAGCGTCGGCTTTCCGCTCGGGAGATTGACCACTTCGATGTCGACCCAACGCACGCCGCCTCGCCAGCCGGTTCCGAGCGCTTTCATCGTCGCTTCTTTCACGGCAAATCGCCCCGCGTAGCGCTCGAATCGGTTCTTGTGCCGCTCGCAGTACGCGATTTCGGTCGGCGTGAAAATTCGCGCGATGAATCGTTGGCCGTTTCGCGTGATGGCCGCTTCGATCCGGTCAATCTCCGCAATGTCAACGCCCATTCCCACAATCACGTGTTCTCTCTTTTCGTTCCGCCGGATTCAGGCCCGCGGAGCGACCGGATTATACCTGCAATCGAATTCGCTCACTCCTGCGCCTATCTCCGCGGCGTTGGTCGCGCGCGATGACTCCTTTTCGAGCTCGCTCAATTGATAAACGCGCACGCGGAAAACGCGACGCCGCCTCGCCTCCCGCGACAAAAAACGAGAATCGCGATTGGAGCTTTCATCGCTCGGCCGGCATTTCCGTGATTCAATCGGCTGCACTCAAAAAAGAGGATTGGCTCGTCCACGGCTTCAGCACGCGCTCGGGCGGCCTGAGCACTTTGCCTCCGGCTCCCGGCTCGCATAAATTAGCAGGCGGCGTTTTGAATCTCGGCTTTGCCGAATGGGATCAGCGGGCGCGCGTGGAAGAAAATCGCCGCCGCTTCATGAAAGCCTTCGGCGCCGCGCACTTCCAAATGGTCGCCCTTCGCCAATTTCATTCCGACGTCATCTACGTCGTTGATGCCGCGCCCGCCACTCCTCTCCGTGGCGACGCGATGGTCACACGGGTCCCCGGTCTTCTTCTGGCCGTGCAGACCGCCGATTGCATTCCGATTCTTCTCGCCGATCCGCACGCGCGCGCCGTCGCCGCGATTCACGCCGGCTGGCGCGGAACGCTCAAGCGCATCGCCGAAAAAACCGTTGGCCGCATGCGCATGATTTTCGGC
>DASPVY010000042.1:0-7619 GCA_035622115.1 Candidatus Acidiferrales bacterium | reverse complement strand
CACGGTGACGGCGTTCCTGCGGAACCAGGTGACGCTCGGCTTCGTGCCGACTAATCCGGCGCGCGACGGCAAATACCACAAGCTCAAGGTTGAGGCGATTGACGCGAATGGGAATCCGCTCACGGTCGAAGGCAAGAAAGGGAAGCAGCGAAAGACGATCGTCTACGCGCGCGAAGGATATACGGCGCCAACCGGTACCGTCGGAGATTAATCGGGGCGCGTCGGCTTCCTAATAGCCGCGTTTCAGTTCAACCACGTTCACCAATTCTCGTCCGTCAAACCAGCGCTCGAGATTGTCGATCAGCAACTCGGTCTGCCGTTTCCATAGGTGATCGCTCGCGCCCGCCAAGTGTGGCGTGATGAACAGATTTGGACAATGCCAGAGCGGGCTCTCGGGCGGCAGCGGCTCTTGTGCAGTGACATCGAGCGCGGCAGCGGCAATCTTCCGTTCTTGCAGGGCCGCAACCAGCGCGACTTCGTCGACCAGCGAGCCGCGGGCAACGTTAATGAAGCAACTGCTCGGCTTCATCGCCGCGAATTGGCGGGCCGCGAACAATTGCCGGGTTTCCGATGTTTCAGGCGCGGCGAGGACTACGTAGTCAGCTTCGGCGATCGCGGCGTCCAGATTCGATGCCGCAAAGATTTTCTCCGCGAGGGTGTCATCTCCACGGCCCGAGCGCGTGACCGCTACTGTCCGCATCCCGATTGCTCGAGCCAGCTCCGCCACCGCTCTTCCCACCGCTCCGAGGCCAATGAGCAAAAGCATCGCGCCGCGTAGTTCCTGTGGCGGGGGCGTCGCTTTCCAGATTTCCTGTTGCGCCCACCGCGATTTCAGCTGGCTGCAAACTGCATCGGGAAACCGGCGCGCGAGCGCGAGCAGCATTCCGAGAACGTGCTCGGCGATCGTAATGCTGTGGACCCCGCTCGCGTTGGTCACAAGAATTCCGCTCTCCAGTAACTCGGGAGAGATCAGCTCGGAGATTCCAGCCGCCGTTGAGTGGATCCATTTCAATCGCTTCGCGAGCCGAAGCTGGTTCGCACGGATAAAATAGCCCGCGAAAATAACGGTGTCTGGAAGTTCGGCGTCGAGGCCGCTGCAATCCGGCAAGTGGACTACGCCCATCTCCGGGAAGCGTCGCTTCACCGCCAGACTCATTTGCTGCGGCGGGCGCCACAAATCGAATGGGTGTCCGACACAAATGACCAGTTTTGAACCGGCGGGCGTGGTTCGGTTCATTGCTTCGCGAGAATGCGCAGATCGTGGCCGGTCATTTCAATCGGTTCCTGCACACCGAGCACGCCAAGCATTGTAGGCGCGACGTCGCGGAGCGAACCATTGGTCCGAAGTCCTGTGATGCCGTCTTCGGCCGCAAGCAAAAAGGGAACGGGATTGGTAGTGTGATAGGTGTGCGGCCCGCCGGTCACAGGATCGATCATTGTTTCCGCGTTGCCGTGATCGGCGGTAATAATCCAGGCGCCGCCGCGCGCACGCATCGTTTGGTAAATTCGTCCGAGGCAATCATCCACGGCTTCAACCGCTCTGACGGCTGCTTCGAGCTTTCCCGAATGCCCCACCATGTCTGCGTTCGCAAAATTCATGATGATGGCGTCGAAGTCGCCTTTCTCAATCGCTTTCACCACGGCATCGGCGATTCCCGAGGCGGACATTTCGGGCTTCAAATCGTACGTCGCGACTTTTGGCGAAGGAACCAGGAGCCGCTCTTCGCCCGGAAAAGGTTTCTCGATGCCCCCGTTAAAGAAATAGGTCACGTGGGCGTATTTCTCCGTTTCGGCGACGCGTAGGTTCCTGTAGTTCAGCTCGCCGAACACTTGCGCAAGAATGTGCTCGAGTTTTTGCGGTCCCTGCACATATCGCAGCCACGGCCACGTTTTTTCATACTGAGTCATCGCGACGTAGCAAAGATTCTTCGGGCGATCAGGATCTGAAAATTTGTCGAATCCGGGCTCGGCAATTGCGCGCGTCATTTGGCGGGCGCGATCGGCGCGGAAATTGAAAAAAATCACCGCATCGTCATCGCGGATCACGCTGCGCGGAGCAGCCTCTTCCACGATGGGAGCCGGAATCATGAACTCGTCCGTGACGCCCTTCTCATAACTGGCGCGCGCGGCGGCGACGGGATCGTTGTAGGCGACTTCGCCCTGTCCGTGAACCACCGCGCGATAAGCTTTCTCGATGCGTTCCCAGCGATTGTCACGATCCATCGCGTAATAGCGGCCGCTGACGGAAGCGATTTTCCCAACGTGGAATTCACGCATTTGCTTCTCAAGCTGTTGCAAAAAACCCATGCCGCTTTCGGGCGGGGTGTCGCGCCCATCCATGAAGCAGTGCACGAAGAGGCGCTCGACATGATTTTCCCGGGCCATTCGCAGCAGCGCAAAAAGATGATTCATGTGCGAATGGACGCCGCCGTTGCTGACGAGGCCCAGGAGATGGAGCTGGCGCTTGCTGCCGCGTTTCATCGCCTCCAGCAGCAGCGGATGGCGGAAAAATTCTCCGCTAGAAATCATGGCGTCGATGCGCGTGATGTCCATTTGCACAATCCGGCCTGCGCCCATATTCAGGTGCCCGACTTCGCTGTTGCCCATCTGGCCTTCGGGAAGTCCGACGTACGGACCGGATGCCTGAATCAGCGTATTTGGAAATTTCTTGAGAAGTTCGTCATAGTTCGGCTTGCGCGCGAGCGCGATGGCGTTGCCCTTCGTCTGAGCGGAGTAGCCCCATCCATCCAGGACAGTGAGAACGATTGGCTTGGGAAGTTTCGCCACGGCTATTTAGGATACACGCAAAGCGCGGTTACTCCGTAGGAAAGGGAGGATCAGCCGCAAATTTCCCAGCGTGAGTTACTTTGCCGCGGTTGCGAATGCGAGAGCGAGCAGCGCTTTTTGCTCCATCTCGTGCGCGCCGGCGGAGCCCGTGGCAGGGCTCGCGCTTGCGGAACGCTTCACCGATCGCACGGGATGGCCATGCGCGACTCGCTCGAGGCGCGGAAGCAGAAACGCAAGCGCACCCATATTGGCGGGCTCTTCCTGGACCCAAACGATTTCGCGCGCGGAGGGGTGGCGCTCGAATTCAGCGCTCAATTCGGCCTCTGGAAACGGATAGAGCTGCTCGAGGAAGACGATCGCGGTCGAAGTATTCTTCAGGCGTTTGCGTTCGGCTTCGAGCTCGTGTCCGATCTTTCCCGTGCAGACGAGGATGCGGCTTGCATCGCTGACCGTATTGTCTGGTATCACCGTCTGAAAGCGCTCGGTGCTCAGGTCCGCCAGCGGCGAAGATGCAGCGGGATTTCTCAACATGCTTTTTGGCGTAAGAACGACGAGTGGCTTCCTCCACGCGCGGAGCGCTTGCCGGCGAAGCAGATGAAAGTATTGCGCCGCGGTTGATGGCTGACAGATCTGAATATTGTCGCGCGCGGCCAATTGCAAATACCGTTCGATGCGCGCGCTTGAGTGCTCAGGCCCCTGGCCTTCGTAGCCGTGCGGCAACAGCATTGTGACGCCTGACAAAAGATTCCATTTGTCCTCGCCCGCGGCGATGAACTGGTCAATGATAATTTGCGCGCCATTGGCGAAGTCTCCGAATTGCGCCTCCCAAAGAACCAGGGCTTCGGGGTAGTCGCGGCTGAAGCCGTACTCGAAGCCGAGAATCGCGGCCTCCGAAAGCGGCGAATTATAAGCCTCGAATCGCGCTTGATTAGGGCTCACGTGCTCGAGCGGAATGTAGATATCCTCGTTTTCGATATCAATGAGAGCCGCGTGCCGCTGATTGAATGTGCCGCGCCGCGAGTCCTGGCCGCTCAACCGCACAAGAGTTCCTTCGCGCAGCAGTGAGCCGAATGCCAACGCCTCAGCCATTCCGAAATCGAGCGGCCGCTTGCCCTCGCCCATCTCGGCGCGCTGTTCCAGCAGCCTTTTGACTTTCGGATGGATGTGGAACCCGGCGGGATAGGAAGTTAGCGCCGCGGCGATTTCCGACAACTCTTCCGGTGCGACGCCGGTATTGACCTCATATGACGGATTGTAGCGCCCGCCGCGATACGCGTTCCAATACTCCGGCAGCCGCCGCATCGGCGGATTTTTTTCGAGCTCTTCGGCGGCTTTCTGCGCCGCATCCAGTTCCTGCCGGACGCGTTCGACGCCCAAAGCGGGATCAGCGCCGATTTTTTCGGCATAAATTTGATACAGCGGGGGGTGAGCTTGGATTTTGCGGTAGCGCAGCGGCTGCGTGATCGTCGGATCGTCCACTTCGCTGTGACCGTGCCTGCGATAACCGATTAGATCGACGACGACCGGGCTCAAGAACGCGTAGCGGTAATCCATCGCGATGCGCCCAGCGCGAACGACGGCGTCTGGATCTTCGGCGTTCACGTGCAAAATCGGAACCGGGATGCGCTTAGCGAGAGCCGAAGAAAATTTCGAAGAGTGCGACTCGTTCGGGACCGTAGTGAAACCGATCAGGTTGTTCACGATGACGTGAACCGATCCTCCGACGGAATAGCCGTCGAGTCCCGCGAAATTCAGCGTCTCAGCCCAAATACCCTGGCCCGCGAATGCAGCATCGCCGTGCAGGAGGATCGGCACCACGCGCTGTTTGCCTTCGGCGCCCAAGCGCTCCTGCTTCGCGCGCGTCCGCCCCATCGCCACGGGATCGACGGCCTCGAGATGGCTCGGATTTGAAACGAGATGCATTGCGATGTGCGCGCCGCTCGCTGTGATCATCTCGCCGGTTGCTCCGAGGTGATACTTCACATCGCCGCTCCCGAGAACGCTGCGAGGGTCCACGTCTTCAAATCTCGCGAAAACCTCCGGTGCCGCTCGCCCGATAATGTGGACCATTACGTTTAGACGTCCGCGATGACTCATGGCCACCACGCCTTGCACCGCGCCGTTGGCCCCGGCGGCATCCAGCATTTCGTCAAGAAGCGGAATCAGCGCCGCGTCCCCTTCGAGCGAATAGCGTTTCGTTCCCAGATATCGTGTTTGAAGAACCTGCTCGAAGATTTCCGCGCGAATCAGGCGCTCGAGAATGCGGGCGCGATCCGGAACCGGCGCTTCAGACTCGATCCGCCGCGCGATCCAGTTGCGGCGCTCGGGATCCGGAATATGCATGAACTCGACGCCGATGCTGCCGCAGTAAAGCGCACGCGCCTCGGCTGCGTCTTTGCCGTCGTGATCGAGTTCGGGCATCGCCACGGGCTCGAGATCGCCCAGTGGGTCGAGGCTTGCCTGCAGGTATCCCCAGCGTCGAAACGCGTCGAAGATTGCTTCGCGCTTTTCGGATGCCGTTGCTTCTATCGTTGCGTGCCCACGCGCCATCGCGTCTCCCCGGAATTCAACAACTATTATAAACGCAGGAACGCTTCCGCGGCTTCGTGCCGCCGGCTGTAAATCTAGTTATTCCACCGGCCATGCGCCGAGAAGGCGCCGGATCAAAACGAACTGTCCGATGTGGTATGCGTTGTGATCCGCTACCAGCATAGCTTCGCGCAGAATCGTCTGACCGGTGCCGTGCTTGATTTTGGCGAACAAGTCTGTCTTCGGATCGAGGACGAGTTGCTTCATTTCGTGCAGATCGTGCCCGAACTCACGCACACTTTTTTGCCAATCCTTGTCGCTCGCAGGCGCGTCGGCAGCCGGCCAATAGCCGGAAGGCCACGCGGGTGAGACGTGCTTCGGATCGCGGCAGAATTCGAGGATGTCCCATGCCGCAAGCCGCAGGTGTTCCAGGAGTTGCCAGAGGCTGTGTGGAGAGCCCGCCGGCTTGATGCCGCGGATGTGCTCGGGAACCCCGTCCAGCGCCTTTTTCCACGATACAAAGGCGTGCTCCGAGTCGATCAGTTCAGCAATCTGCTGACGCAGCGCCGCGTCCGTGCTCTTGCTGGTCGCGCCCGGGGCTGCTTTCTTCTTTGCGCTCCGAGGGGCTTTCTTACGTAGGCTCTTTTTTGCGGTCATACATCACCTCGCAAATCCGAATCCTAGTATATCGTGACACTTGCCACGCGAGTCCGCGCGGCGGATAATTCGCTCGAAATCCAACCAACAGCGAGGATCCAATGCCCACACAATCCGTAACGCGCCGCCAATTTGCCGCGAGCCTGGGCGCAGCTTTCGCCCTGGCAACTACGCGCGATTCGTTTGTTCTAGGGGCTGCCCAGCATGAACGGCCCCAGAACGCCCCCGCCGGCGCGATTCAACTGGACTTCAACGAGAATCCTTACGGCCCTTCGCCGAAGGCCTGCGCGGCCATCACGGATTCTGAATCGCATGCGATGCGGTATCCGGATGCGGCGCAAACTGTGATGGAGCAGGACATCGCGCGCTTGCACGGGGTGGACGTTGAGAACGTTCTTCTAGGTTGCGGCTCGTCGGAAGTCTTGCGTGCAGCCGATATGGCATTCCTCGGCGCGGACAAAAACATCGTGGCAGCCGAGCCGACTTTCGAGGCCGTTCTCGCGTACGCGCGTATCACGCGCGCCGAGCCGATCAAAGTTCCACTGACGGCGGACGGCCGGCACGATCTTGAGCGAATGGCCGCACAGTGTACCTCTCGCACCGGCGTTGTCTACTTGTGCAATCCGAACAATCCAACCGCAACGATCGTAACGCGCGACGATATGGCGCGATTCTGCGCGGCGGTTCCCAAGACGACGATGATTCTAGTCGACGAGGCCTATCATCATTTTGTCGACGATCCTCGCTACGTGAGCGCCACCGAATGGCTCGGCAAGATGCCCAATCTCATTGTCGCGCGCACATTCTCCAAGGTGTACGCCCTCGCCGGCATGCGGCTGGGCTACGCTGTCGCTTCAACTGAGGCGATCAAATTGATGCGCCGGCAGGTTATGGCCGCGAGCGCCAATGCCGCCGTTCTCGCCGCGGGCCACGCTGCTCTGCAGGATACAGACCACGTGAGCCGCTGCCGGGAGCGAATTTTGGCCACGCGCACGGCTGTCGTCTCGCGGCTCCAAGCGCACGGATTCCATGTTTTTGATTCGCAAGCGAATTTCTTTATGGTTGACACGCGTGCTGACGTGCGCCCTGCGATCGAAGAATTCAAGAAGCGCGGCGTGCTGGTGGGCCGGAAATTTCCGTCCCTGCCAAACTACCTGCGCGTCACGGTCGGGACAGACGACGAAATGCGTGTTTTCGCTTCGGTGTTCGAGGAAATCTATTGCGGGGCAAACACGTGCGCCATGGCGAGCTGATTGGGCTCGGCTGGCGGGATTCGAATCGGGTCAATCGAGGATCACGTTCGGACCGACTTCACAAATGGTCGCCGTGACGAGGGCGGGAACCGAGCCAAACTGTATACTATGAGCAGCGCGGCGCGCGTGTATAAACTTCCGAACACTTCGCAAGAGCTCTCGCTCGGCCGCTACGCTTATCGCGAGCCGCGCCCGTGCACGGATCGCGCTTCCAGTTTACCCTGCCGCTGATGCTGCTCCCATCGCTCGCCGCTGCTGGAAGCATTCGCGGCAATAGACGGGTCGTCCTTGCGTCGGCTTAAACGGGACAGTGGTTTCCTTCCCGCATTGGGAACAGACGGTCTTCGTCTCAACACGTTGAACGCCGTTGTTGATGGCACTTGAAGACCCGCC
>DASPVY010000041.1:0-4917 GCA_035622115.1 Candidatus Acidiferrales bacterium | reverse complement strand
ATTTTCACCTATGACAGAGACATCACCCGCTCTACGCATCCTTATCGTTGAAGATGAAGAAATCGCCCGAAAAGGCTACGAGGCCCTCCTGCGACGCTGGAATTATGAAATTCTGGGCGTGGGGAGCGGCGAAGACGCACTCGCGCGCCTGAACGAGTTCCAGCCAGGAGTGATTCTCGCCGACGTCGAGCTCCCAGGAATGAACGGCCTGGAGTTGCTCGAACGTCTCGGAGAAGAAACGCAAAGAATCCCGGTAATCATCATCACCGGCCGCGGCAGCGATGAGCGGGTGGTGCAAGCGATTGAATCCGGCGCCTTCTGGTACATCGAAAAGCCTCTCAAGCCGCCGGTATTGAAGTCGCTACTCGATCGCGTTCTCTCAATGTTGCGGGACCAGCGCGCGGTCGCCTCGCTCACGCGAGAATTGCGTGATGCCGGCAAGCTGGGCTCGCTTGTAGGTTCCTCGAAAGCGATGCAGGAAGTGATGCACCAAATCGACATGGCCGCGCCGTCCACGGCATCGGTGCTGATCACTGGCGAAACGGGGTCAGGCAAAGAGATGGCCGCGCGGACGCTTCACGAGCTTTCGCCTCGGGCCGAGCGGCCGTTTGTGGCGATTAATTGTTCGGCGATTCCCGAATCGCTGATGGAGAGCGAGATTTTCGGCCACGAGCGCGGCGCCTTTACCGGCGCGGCTGAACGCAGACTCGGCTGCTTTGAATTGGCGGATGGAGGTACGCTGCTCCTCGATGAAATCGGCGAAATGCCCGCGCCGACACAAGCGAAACTCCTGCGCGTTTTGGAAGACCGCAAAGTTCGGCGGCTCGGCAGCAAGTCTGAGACTCCGATTGACGTGCGCGTGATCGCCGCAACGAACAAGGATCCGCAACAGGCGGTTGCCAAGGGACAGCTTCGCCAGGATCTTTTCTTCCGGCTGAATGTGTTTCATATCCACTTGCCGCCGCTTCGCGAGCACAAGGAAGACCTGCCGGGCCTTGTCGAATATCTGCTGAAAGACGTGAACGCCAAGCAGGGGCGCCAGGTAACGAGCGTCGGCACCGAAGTGTTGGATCTTTTCCGTTCCTATCCATGGCCGGGCAATGTGCGGGAGCTTCGGAACGTGATCGAGCGCGCGGCGATCGCCTGTGAACGCGGCACGATTGGCCGGCAGCACCTGCCTTCGGACTTCGGCCACGCGCCGGCGACGGAACACTCCGAACTTTCCGGCTTGCGGTTCCCGGTAGGGACGACCGTCGAAGCCGCGGAACGAGAACTTATCCTCCAGACGCTGGGCGCCACGAGCCAGAACAAAACTCGCGCGGCGGAACTGCTCGGCATCAGCCTGAAGACCCTGCACAATAAACTCAAAGAGTACGAATTGCTGCGTAAGAATGCGTCTGAGTCTTAAGACGAAGTTCACGCTGACGACGTCACTGGTGGTGTTGGTGGTCGTCGCGCTGGTGTCGTGGATGTACCTGGCGCGGCTGACAAACGTGGTCATCGTCCAGGCAAACGATCGCAGCGCTTTCGTGGCGCAACAGGTGTTCTATGCCTGCAAGCAGGCGCTGGCAGATTCGGCCGAGCATGGCGATGTTCCCGCGTCAGACAGCCCGGCCGATATTCGCGCCTACGTTCAAAACTCGCTGGACGACAGCAGCTCGCTGAACGCGGTGATGGAATCGGCTCTGGGGTACTCGCGCACCATTTACGAAATTACGGTCAGCGATCAAAAGGGCATCGTGTTGGTGGCGAGCGACGCCACGATGCGGGGGCAGCAAGTGGTGCGGCGGCCCAACGTCTCGACGCTCGCGCGCGCGAACTTCCTGGAGAAGCTGCAAATCCTGTACGGCCCGCCGCGCGTCTACGAAGTCTCGCTTCCCTTCGATCTGGGTTCGGCGCCGTTCGGAGATATTCGCGTGGGCATGTCGTCGATCTTGCTCCGCGATCAGATTTATCCGGGTTTGCAGAGCGCGGGGCTCGTGGCTCTCGGCGCCGTTCTGATTTCGACTCTCCTAGCCGCGGTGCTGAGCCGGATCGGCCTCGCTCCAATCGCGCAAATCACCGAGCAACTCGACCAAATCTCAGCGGGCAAGTTCGATCTCGCGCCCATCGAAACCGCCGACGAACTTGGATTGGTCAGCACGAAAATCAGTAAGATCGGAAAGCAACTGCGCGACGTCCGCGAAGTGTTCAGCACACTGCGCGAAAATATCGATCAGGTCATGGCGGGACTTGAAGATGGGTTGCTGCTCTTCAACGCGGACGGACGCTGCGTACTGGGCAGCCCTTCGGTCGAGAAATTTCTGGGCGTGATGCCGGGGACGATCCTCGGACGGCGCGTCGGCGAGATATTCGGTCAGGGGCATCCGATGCGGGATGCGCTGCGGCTGAAAGGCGATCGCATTGAGCCCGTGGAAAACGAGGAAGTTCGAGTGGACAGCCCTTCCGGGCCGCGCCGCATCGCCATTAGTGCGCAATTAATCGCGGAAAAAGGCGAGGCGATGGGGACGCTGGTGACTTTACGCGATCTGGAATCCTACGAACGGCTGGGGTCGCAACTCCAGGTTTCCGAGCGGCTGGCCGCGCTGGGGCGCGTGACCGCCGGGGTGGCGCACGAGGTGAAGAATCCGCTGAACTCCATGCGCGTGTGGCTCGAAGTGCTCAAGGGAAATCTTTCCACCGAGGCTGAACCGCAACAGGCCGTCAAGATGCTCGACAGCGAAATCGATCGTCTCGATCGCGCGGTGAAAACATTCCTGGATTTCACTCGGCCCGTCGAGATCGAGTTGGAAGATACGAATGTCCTGGAGCTTTTGAACGAAGTGATCGACGGCGCGAGGCCGGCCATTACGCGCGCGGGAGTGTTCCTTACCAAGGAATTTCCTGCCACATTTCCATTCGTGAAGATGGACCGGCACCTGATTCATCAGGCAGTCCTCAACCTGGTGCTGAACGCGTGCGAGGCGTCATCGGCCGGCGGACAACTGATCCTTTCTGTCCGGCAAAATCTGGAGATGGCTGAAATCCGCGTCTCCGACACGGGAAAAGGCATCAGCCCGGAGGATCGTGGCAAGATTTTCCAGCTTTTCTACACCACGCGGCCGGGCGGAACGGGAATAGGCCTGGCCAACACATTTCGATTTGTACAACTGCACAATGGTTCGATAGAATTCGAATCTGAGGTCGGCCGGGGCACGACGTTCACCATCGAGTTGCCTCTCGGCCGCTCCGTCGAGACTTCACTTCCGAAACTGCGCGACTACGGACAGCCGTTCGCGCAGGGGAAAATGTAAGTGCCCAGCCATTTCCCCATCGGCGAAGGGCTCGCGGCGCGCGCGCGTGTGTGTGCGCGGGCGTTGTTGCTCCTCGTCATCGTTCTGGCCACCGGCGTCGCCGGCTGCCCGCGGAAGGCTGTTTATGTGAAGGTCCCGCAGCCTTTGCCGCCCAAGACCAGCGCCAGCGCGCCTCCGCCTGCGCCAGACCTACATCCCGAGGAACCGGGCAATCTGGAGCTGACTTTTGTGACCCTCACCCCTCCGGCTCCGCCTCCCGACCACATTTCCCACGCGCCTCCGCCCGTGCACCATCCTGCTGCAGACTCGACGGCCGCTTCGCATCCAGCACCGCTGCAGATTTCGCCGCAAATGTCCCAGGCCGACCAGGCCGCGTACGAGCACCGGACCAAGGACAGCATCGATGCCGCGGAGAAAAACGTTCAACGGACGAGCGGGCGCCAGCTGAGTTCCGCGCAGCAAGAGATGGTCGAAAAAATTCGGCAGTTCATTTCCCAGGCGCAGGACGCGCTCACTACGGGCGATTACGAGCGCGCGCAAAATCTGGCGCAGAAGGCGGAAGTGCTTTCGACAGAACTTGTCAACACGCTTTGAGTCATGACTCGCGCCCAGGCCGCCGGCTGTGGCCCACCTCGGAATCTTGCTAGGATCATTTTGTGAATACGTACGATGCCATCATCGCAGGCGGCGGAATCATTGGCGCCTCATTGGCGCTCGAGCTCGCCAACCGCAAACTGAGTGTTCTGATTCTCGATCGCCAGGACCCGGGACAGGAGGCATCGTGGGCGGCCGCCGGTATGCTCGGGCCCGAATCGGACTCGCCGGACGAACTTGCCGTTGTCCCACTCGGAAAATTGAGCCTCGCGATTTATCCCGAATTTATCGCAACCGTCGAAACCGCCTCGGGATTGCATGCGGAATTTCGTCACGACGGGGCGCTGAGAATTTTTTTTGGGCCCAATGGAGAGAAAGAACGTGACCGCGTCGTCGGAGTGCATCGAAAATCCGGCCTGGCTTCCCAAACGATTTCGCTGACGGAAGCGCGGGCGACAGAGCCGGCAATCTCCGAGCACGCAACTGCCGCGGCGTGGCTGCCCTACGAATGCTCGGTGAATCCGCGGGCACTTACCCGCGCCGTCCTGGCTGCTTGCGCCAATCGCGGCGTCGAAATTCGCGCAGGCGTTGCCGTCGAACAGGTTCTGGAGCGCGACGGCCGCTGGGAGGGGGTGGTCGCCGGGGGCGCGAATTTGCAGGCGAAGCATTTTGTGCTGGCGGCGGGATGCTTTTCAGCGGGCGTGGGCGGGATGAAGAAATACGCCCCAACATCACCCGTGCGCGGGCAAATCGTATCGCTGGGAGCGGTGCAAGGCGCGCCTAAGCTGATTCTGCGGTCCGACCGCGGGTATGTGGTGCCCCGTATAGATGGCCGGAGTATCGGCGGCAGCACCAGCGAAAATGTGGGATTCGAAAAGCGCGTGACTCCGGAAGGAGTTCAGCAGATTCTGGCGGCGGCGACAGAATTAGCTCCCAGTCTTTCAAACGCGGAGATTACCGATTCCTGGTCGGGCCTGCGGCCTGCCACTCCAGACCATTTGCCGATTCTGGGTCCTACGGACGTTGAGGG
>DASPVY010000040.1:0-14143 GCA_035622115.1 Candidatus Acidiferrales bacterium | reverse complement strand
TTCGCGCTCCGCCTCCGCCTGCTTGGCGATGGCGCGCTGCATGGACTCCGGAATATCGACTTGTTTGACCTCAACTTTCGTTACCTTGATACCCCAAGGCTCGGTATCCTGGTCAAGGATTAGTTGTAACTTGGCATTTACTTTTTCGCGCTCCGACAAAATCTCGTCCAACTCGAATTGACCGACGACGCTGCGGAGATTGGTTTGGGCGAGCTGCGAAGTCGCGTAGAGATAGTTCTGGACTTGCGATAGCGCGAGATTCGCATCCACCACGCGAAAATAACAGACGGCATTCACCTTGACTGAAACGTTGTCGCGCGTGATCACGTCCTGCGGAGGAACATCGAGCGTCTCGACCCGCAACGACATGCGCGTGAGCTTGTCGATCGGCCAGGCGACGAGCCGCAACCCCGCGCCCTTGGGATCCGGCAACATGCGCCCCAGCCGTAGCACCACACCGCGTTCCCATTCCTTGATCACGTACACGGAATTAAAAAACCAGATCAGCACGATGAATATGCCGACCAAGATCAATGTCTGCAAGAACGGCATGCGATCCTCCTCAGCGCCGATTCAAGCCTGGCGCGCCCGCGCGTCCAGCGGCTCAACATACAACGTCAGCCCTTCGACTCTTTGCACCCGAACTTTGGCGCCCTGCGGAATCGTGTTCGTGGAGGCCGCCCGCCAAAGTTCGCCGTGCACAAAAACCATGCCATGCTCCGAGGCCGCATCCACGGGCGCGGTCACCTCGCCGATTTCGCCGACGAGCTGTTCCCTCCCGGTGGAAGGCTTCAACAGGCGCGATCGCATCACCAGCCGCATGAGCACGATCATCAGGATCGCGCAAGGTATCGTCACGCCCAGCGATGCACCGAGGCTCACGCCCATGCCGGTGAGCGGCGAGTGGATGAGCATCGTGGCGCCAAGCAGCATGGCTGCAACTCCGCCGACGCCGAGAATCCCGTGCGTTGGAAATTTCGCTTCCAGAATAAATAGCGCCAGCGCCAGCGCAATCATCACCAGCCCCGTGAGATTCACCGGCAAGAGCTGCATCGCGTAGAGCGCCAGGACCAGCGCGATTCCGCCAATCACGCCCGGAGCGAACAAGCCGGGATGAGTGAACTCCGCATACAACCCCAGCACTCCGACGATGAGAAGAATGAAGAATACGTCCGGCTGGACGATGCGCGACAAAAACTTCTGCCGCGCGGTCATCTGGAATTCCTCGACCGCGGGCGAATGAAGATCGAGTTTCACCGTCGTTCCATCAAAGCGCGTTATCGTGCGGCCATCGAGGGCCTCGAGCAGCGCCGTCTCGGACGGCTCGACCAAATCAATCAGCTTGCCGTCGAGCGCTTCTTTTTCGCTGAAAGCTTTGGCATCGGTGACGGCGGTGGTGGCCAGGTCCACGTTGCGGCCACGCTTGCTCACGCAGCTGCGCAGATAAGCAGTGGCCTCGTTGACGATTTTGTGCCGCAGCGTCTCGTCAATCTCAACCGCCGAGCCGCCGAATATCATGATCGGCGATGCCGCGCCCGTGTCCGTTCCCGGCGACATTGCCGCAATATCCGCCGAAAGAAGAATGAAGAAGCCCGCGGAGGCCGCGCGTGAACCTGTGGGGGCAACGTAGGTCACCACCGGCACGGGCGAGGTCAATATCTTTTGCACGATCGCACGCATGGCGGTGTCGAGCCCGCCCGGCGTGTTGATCGTAATGAGCACCAGGCTCGAATGTTCTTCCGCCGCGCGATCAATTCCGCCGGTAATGTACTCGGCGAGAATCGGCTCGATCTCGCCATCAATCTTCAGCCGCAAAACCTTGGCGCTCTGCGCTGCCTGCGCTACGGCGGGATCGCCCGGGTTTCCACCGGCATTTGCGGAAAGGCTGGACGCGATAACAGAGGCGGTGCCAAAAGCGATGAAAACAAAAGGGAGGGCCCACCGGCGGGCGCTTGAATGCAGCATTGCGTGCCTGAGTATAGCAGGAGTGCGCGAACAACTGCTCAGATGCGGAGGCCAACGAAAGGGCTTACGCCTCGCGCGCTAGAATCGCCTTAAAACGCGGAAGATCGCGCAGGGCGTTCAGGTCCGGATCGCGTTGCGCCCAGGTTTTGTACCACAAGGCATGTACCATGGCCTTCTCAAGACAATCGATCGCCTCGTCCGTCTGGCCAAGGAGCGAATATACGCACGCGATGTTGTAGAGAATTCCGCAGTCCTCGGGGTCGATGGCAAGCGCGCGCTTTGCCCAATCCACGCTTCTCGCCCGCTCTCCGATTTGGCACAAGCTACCAGCGCCGAGATAGAGCGCCCGAGCGTCGTCCGGATGTATTTCGAGATGTTTCTCCGCCAGCCTGAGCGCGCGCACATGGGCAGTCTGCGCGTCTGTCACCCTGTGCAGTGCTTCCAGCACCACTGCCAGCATCCTCACGGCTTGGTAATCGTCGGACTTCACTTCGGAGGCCTTCTGGAAAAGTTCGGCCGCTTTCTCGAACTTATCTTGCTGAAAGCAGGCACGTCCATAGAAGTAGTACGCTTCGAAGAGCTTTGAATCGAGACGAATGGCGGTCTCGAATTCCGTCTCGGCTTCGTCATAGCGTTTGCTCAAAGAGATGGCCAGCCCGCGCGCGACGTGAGCCTCGGCAAGACCCGGATCGAGCACCAGCGCCTTCCGGCTGGCATCTTCGGCGGCTTCGAGATTTGCCTTGCTGGCGTCCCAGTACATGTAGAGATACGAGTAGCAGTCCGCCACGCCGGCATACGCACGGGCGTAGCCGGGATCGATATCGATGGCGCGCGTGAACATCTGACGAGCGAAGTCGTAGCCTCGCCGCCGGAACTGATAGAAAAATTGCCGGCCGCGCAGATAGTAATCGTAGGCCTTTACATCCGCCGTCGGGGCCTTGGCGATGGCCTGCTTCTCGGTTTCCGTCAGTCTGACCTTCAGCGCGGAGGCGATGCTCTGCGCGATTTCATCTTGAATGGCGAAGACGTCCTCGATTTGCCGGTCGTAACGCTCGGCCCAAACCGAATGCCGCGTTCGCGTTTCGACCAATTGCGCGGTGATGCGGAGGCGATTGCCGGCGCGGCGGATGCTGCCTTCCAGGACATATGCGGCATTCAATTGCTGGCCCACTTGCGGGCCGCCGACGGGCTTGTCGCGGAAAGCCAGAACTTCGGATCGCGAAAAAACTTGAAGGCTGCCGATCTTGGAAAGCTCGGTGATGATGTCTTCGGTCATTCCGTCGCGAAAATATTCATCGTCTTTCGCGGCGCTGGCATTCTCGAAGTAGAGCACCGCGACCGATCGTTGGGACGGCGCAGGCGCAGACACTCCGCTCGCCGAAGCGGTACGGCCGGAATCCAGATCGCGCTTCAGCTGTTGAAGCGCCGCGCTCGCTTTCGCAGCGCTCTGGCAGCGTTCGGCGGGATCTTTCTCGAGCAACTGCTCAATGAGTTCCACGAACTCCGGCGGCAACTTGGAATTCAGCTTTCGCGGCGGCTCGGGAGAACGATTGAGGATGACGTCGAAAATCTCGGCCGAGGTATTGCCGCTGAAAGCCGGCTGCCCGGTGGCCATTTCGTAGAGCACGGCGCCAAAGGAGAAGAGATCCGTTCGCGCGTCTAGTTCTCTGCCGCGAGCTTGCTCCGGCGACATGTAGGCGATGGTGCCGAGCGTCGAGCCCGGGCTGGTCAGATTTTCTTCCGCGAGGTCTGCGGTGTCGCGCGTCAGCGACGCCGAATTGGCGGAGGCGCCGGTCACCGTTTTGGCCAGACCGAAGTCGAGAATCTTCGCCTGTCCGCGCTGGGTGATAAAGAGATTCGCAGGCTTGATGTCGCGATGAACGATGCCTTTCTCGTGGGCCGCCGCCAGCGCGTCGGCCATTTGCAGAGCCAGGTCAAACGTTTCGTCGAGCAGCAGGGGCTTGCGGCTCAGGCGATGCTTGAGCGTCTGGCCGTTGAGATACTCCATGGCAATGAACGGGCGGCCGGAATCTTCACCGATCTCATAAATCGTGCAGATATTGGGATGATTCAGCGCCGAGGCGGCGCGGGCTTCGCGGCGAAACCGTTCGAGGGCCACCGCATCGTTGGCGACGTCGGGCGGGAGGAACTTCAGTGCGACCGGGCGGCCGAGGTTGACGTCCTCGGCTTTATAGACGACGCCCATTCCTCCGCCGCCGAGTTTTTCCTGGATGCGAAAATGGGAGATGGTCTGCCCGATCATGCGATCGCTTCCGGATTTCCGCATCGCATGTTAGGCCGCGAGGACGGGCAAGTCAATCCGGCGCAGTTGGCGAAGCCATCGCTCAGGCCAACTCCGCGCTTGATACCGCTGCTGCGCTTTCCGCATTCGGCAATGAGAGGCAGTTGCGGGCCGCGCTTATTGGCGCGCCTGGAAGTTGGTCCCTCTCTCACCATTGAGCGCCGCCGTACTACTACTCACAATCTGCGCTTCCGACCTATTTCAACCGCGAATTAAGTTGAAATCGGTTGACAAACGCAAATCTCGAAGGTGTACTTGCGCGACGTTGCGTCACCGGCGTTTGGGCCCTCCATTTTACGAATCCGTTACAGAGCAAGAACAGGAAGAGGACAATCATGGACCCCCGAGCAAATTGGACGTTCGCTTTCATCTTTGCTGTACGCCGCGCCTCCGCAATTATCGGCGTGGCTCTCGCCTGTTTGCTCGGCGGTCTGGCTTCCACTGCGCGGGCACAGAACGTGACTCTTGCCCCGGCGATCAGCACCGTGGCGGGCAATGGGAGCCCGGGTTATAAAGGTGACGGCGGCATCGCGACCAGCGCGGAACTCGCCATCCCCGAAGGCGTCGCGGTGGACAGCGCGGGCAACATCTACATCGCGGACACTAACAACAACGTGGTCCGCATGGTAAACGCCAGCACCGGCATTATCAGCACCTTCGCGGGCACTGGAGCAGTTGGTTATGGCGGTGACGGCGGCCTCGCCACCAGCGCGCAACTCAACAACCCCTACGGCCTGGCGGTGGACAGCGCGGGCAATGTTTACATCGCGGACGCTAACAACCAGCGCATCCGCAAGGTGAACGCCAGCACCGGCGATATCAGCACCGTGGCGGGCAACGGCACAGAAGGTTACAGCGGCGACAGCGGCCCGGCGACCAACGCGGAACTCTACTTCCCCCAAGGCGTGGCGGTGGACATCGCGGGCAACCTCTACATCGTGGACACTTACAACAATCGTATCCGCAAGGTGAACACGAGCGGCATGATCAGCACCGTGGCGGGCAATGGGACACCAGGTTATAGCGGTGACGGTGACCCAGCGACCAGCGCGGAGCTCGACAACCCCGCTGCCGTGGCGGTGGACAGCGCGGGCAACCTCTACATCGCGGACGCCGTCAACGAGCGCATCCGCGAGGTGAACGCCGGCACCGGCAACATCAACACGGTGGCTGGCGACGGCAACTTTGGTTATAGCGGTGACGGCGGCCCAGCGATCGACGCGGAGCTCTACGTCCCCAGCGGCGTGGCGGTGGATGGCGCGGACAATCTCTACATCGCGGACTTTGGCAACAATCGCATCCGGGAGGTGAACCCCAGTACCGGCATCATCACCACCGTGGCGGGCAACGGCGCAAAAGGTTACAGCGGTGACGGCGGCCCCGCGACCAGCGCGGAACTTTACTTTCCTAATGGCGTGGCGGTGGACAGCGCAGGCAACCTCTACATCGCGGACTCTGACAACAACGTCATCCGCAAGGTGGCGACTCCCGGCATCTTTGGCCCGGTGAACGTTGGGTCGAGCGGCTCGCTGAACGTGTTTCTTTCCATCAATACGGCGCTGACGCTTTCGAGCGTGCAGACGAGCGGCGATTACTCCGTAGCCAGCGACTCGTGCAGCTTGAACACCGCGCTTTCCCCCGACACGTTCTGCACTTTGCAAGTGAATTTCGCGCCCACCGAACCGGGGCAGCGTTGGTTCGCGCTGCAGGTGACGGACAGCAATTCCAATCTGTACAGCTTTGGTCTCGAGGGCACGGGGGTGGGCTCGGCCCTGGCGTTCACGCCCGGCATTATCGGCACCGTGGCGGGCAATGGAACAGCCGGTTATAGCGGTGACACCGGGCCAGCGACCAGCGCGGAACTCGACTTCCCCAGTGGCGCGGCAGTGGACAGCGCGGGCAACCTCTACATCGTGGACTCTGACAACCATCGCATCCGCAAGGTGAACGCCAGCACCGGCATCATCAACACCGTGGCGGGCGATGGAACAGCCGGTTATAGCGGTGACAGCGGCCCCGCCATCAGCGCGGAACTGTACTACCCCTCCGGCGTGGCGGTGGACAGCGCCGGCAATCTCTACATCGCGGACACTTACAACAATCGTATCCGCAAGGTGAACACGAGCGGCACGATCAGCACCGTGGCGGGCAACGGTACAGCCGGCTATAGCGGCGACGGCGGCGCAGCGACCAGCGCGGAACTCGACGGCCCCAGTGACGTAGCAGTAGACAGCGCGGGCAACCTCTATATCGCGGACACTAACTACAGCGTCATCCGCACGGTGAACACGAACGCGATTATCAGCACCGTGGCGGGCAACGGCACAGCCAGTTATGGCGGTGACGGCGGCCCAGCGACCAGCGCGGCACTCTTCACCCCCCATGGTGTGGCGGTGGACAGCGCGGGCAATCTCTACATCGCGGACACTGGCAACAGCTTGATCCGCAAGGTGAACACGAGCGGCATTATCAACAGAGTGGCGGGCAATTTCAGCTTTGTTTATAGCGGTGACGGCGGCTTAGCGACCAGCGCGGGACTCGACATCCCCTATGGTGTGACGGTGGACAGCGCGGGCAACTTCTACATCGCGGACACTTACGACAATCTCATCCGCAAGGTGAACACGAGCGGCATCATCAGCACCGTGGCAGGCAACCGCACAACAGGTTATAGCGGTGACGGCGGCCCAGCGACCAGCGCGGAACTCGACGGCCCCAGTGACGCGGCAGTAGACAGCGCCGGCAACCTGTACATCGCGGACACCAACAACAACGTCATCCGCAAGGTAAACGTGACGTCCTTGGCGTTGTCGTTCAGCTCGCTGAACGTGGATCAGTCCAGCGTGGCCCAGAGTGTCGTGGTCTCAGATGTGGGCACTGCAGCGCTCAACTTCAGCTCGATCGGCGTCTCGACATCTAATTTCGAATTGGCGACGGTTGCCGGCACCAATTGCGCAGCCGGTACGCCACTAGCGGTGGGCACGGACTGCAACGTGGGAGCGGAGTTTGTTCCGCAGGCCCCCGGCTCGCTGAGCGACGCCATCACCTTCGCCGACGACGCGTTCAACACGCCACAACTTGTTGGCCTTAGTGGAACCGCGTTGGCGCTGGTGCCTGACGTCGTTGACGATTCGCAAGCGGCGGCAACGACGGCGATTACGGGCGCGGGCTTGATCGTGGGAACGGTAACGTCCGTTTCCAGCAACACGGTGCCGTCAGGCGAAATCATCAGCGAGAGTCCGTTGGCCGGCACCGCAGTCGCCGCCGGAAGCGCGGTCAATCTGGTTATCTCCACCGGCCCGGCACAATATCTGCTGACGACAGCGGCAAATCCGGCAGGCGGCGGCACGGTCAGTCCTGCCACGGGCGAGCAAACAGCAAGCGCAATCGTGCCCGTGACGGCGATGCCGAACGCGGGCTACATCTTTTCGAGTTGGACCGGCCCGGTGGCGAGCCCCAACAGCGCGTCCACGACAGTCACGATGAACGCCGCCGAAAGCGTAACCGCGAACTTTGTTTCGGCGCTCAGCGTGTCCACGTCGAGCATCAACTTCGGCACGCTGTATCTAGGGCAAGTCGCGGGCCAGTTCGTCACGCTGACCAACTTGGGCACTACGGCGATCAAGATTTCCAGCGTCGGGATCACCTCGCCCGGCAATGCGTTGGGAGATTATGGCGACATCACGTTCTGTCCTCCGATGATTGCGTCCCTGCCAGCCACATTGCCGGCTGGAAAGAGCTGCAAGATTGGCGTGGGTATTCTGGCTACGGCGAAGATCTTCAGCCCCACGGCCTCGACGGCCACTCTCGCCATCACGGATACGGCGGGCTTCAGCCCTCAATCGGTGGCGCTGAGCGCGCTGGTCATCAATCCACAGGCTAGCGTGAGTCCCTCGAGCCTGACTTTCCCGGCGCAGACGCACGACACGACCGGCAATCCTGTGCCGGTCACGGTTAAGAGCACTGGAAATACTCCGCTGAGCTTCACGAGCGTGACGGTGAGCAATGCCAACTTCAAAATCTCGTCGAACGGCTGCACCGGATCGTTCACGCCGCCATCGAGTTGCGTGATTGAGGTGGAGTTCTCTCCGGGGAGCAAAGGCCGACTAACCGGGACGCTGAAAATTTCGGACAACGCGCTGAGCAGTCCACAATCCATCCCGTTGTCCGGCACAGGAGAGTGACAAGGATTGAGACTCGGCAGGCTCGTTCTATTTAATGAGAATACTCAGAAATGAGCTCGCTCTAGTCTGATACTAAGCCGCGCGAGCGAACTGCGCGCTAAGGCTGCGTCGGCGCCTGAGGCTTGGGCGATTCGCCGGTGTACGTCGGGGTGTTCTGCAGGACGTCCAACACTTTCTGATCCTTGATGACCTTGGCAAACGCGGGATCGGTCTGCACGGCGCTCATGCTCTTGTAGCCTTCGTCGCGCGCGATGCGCAAAAAGTGTGCGCAGCGCTCGGCATCGCCCTGCAAGGCGTAGGTTTTTGCCACGAGAAAATTGAACATGCCGGGATCGGTGGCGCTGCGCTGCTGAATCGTCGAGCCTAATCCGCCGCGGCGGGAAAATACGTCCGGATCGACGGCCAGGGCTTTCTCGAAAGAGTTTAGCGCTTCATTGAATTGCTTATCGGCGAAGTAGGCGTAGCCAAGATTGCTGTAGACCGTGCCCATTTCCTGCGGGTGGAGCGTCATCGCCTGCTTGTAAAGGCGGATTGCGCGGCCGTAATGTCTTTTCGAATACTCGACTGTGCCGAGATTATTGATGGCGCTGGCGAAGTTTTTATCGGCCTTCAGAGCGCGCTTGTAGTAGTGCGCCGCTTCACCCGGGTCCGATTCCTGCTGGTACGCGACTCCAATCTTATTCAGCACGGCGGGGTCATTCGGCGCCAAGGCCAGGATTTTGCCGTAAACACGGATGGCCTCCGGATACATTTTGCGGGCCATAAAAATGTCGGCTCGCAGTTCCAGACTGGCGCGAGAATCCTGAAGCGGCAGGGTCGCCGAGCCGGGATTGTTCGAGTTGGCAGCTTGAATCATGTGCGGAGCCGGCTCGGGGGCCGGCGCAGGCGTCTGTGCGTAGACACTCCAGGCGGAAAGAACTACAACGGGAAGGACACTAGCGGCGAGGCGGTTCATCGTACCTCCATTCCGCGCCCCGAAGCCTACGGATTCTGATTGGGTTTTGGCGGTTCCGCAGGCTTCTTACTACTTCCAAAGATACCAAAAATCTTCTGCAGCACGGACTTTTTCTTTTGCGCGTCGTCACCGTCGGTGCTGGCTGCCTCCTGCCCCGGCGTCTCAGCGCCTGGCTCGCCCGGGTTCTTCGGCGCGACGCCCGGCGGAGGGGGCGGAGTGCCCGATTCGCCCTTGCCAAACAAATGTGAGAGCCACGATACCGGCGGGGCATGGGCCTGAGCGCGGCCACCGTGAATAAAGCAGAATTCGGTCGGCTCGGTGCCGGCGATGAAAACCTCGTCCTTGGTAGTCGGGCATTGCGGAGTGGCCAATTGCTCGGATTGCGGATCGACGGTGACTTGAATCACGCCCGAGGGCTGGTCGAACGCCTTGGTGTTCGAATATGCCGGTAGCGCCACGGCGCGCTTCATGAACTCAGCCCAGATGGGTGCGGCGGCAGCGCTGCCTGAAAGTCCGAGGTCGCGGTTGTCGTCAAATCCGACCCAGACCACGCAAATCAGGTTAGAAGTAAATCCGGCGAACCAGCCATCGCGCGAAGTTCCGGTCTTACCGGCCGCGGGAGCGGCGAAGCCCATGGCGCGCACGGTCGCGCCGGTGCCCTGGTTGATCACGTCCTCCATGAGCGTGGTCACGAGATAGGCAACGCGCGGATCGAGCGCGGGCCGCGTTTGTGGAGTGTCCTCTTCGACGGTCTTGCCGTCGTCGTCCACGACGCGGCGCAGAATCATCGGCTCGGCGCGCGTGCCGTCAGTGGCAAAAATCGTGTACCCGGCGGCCACGTCAATTGGCGTCATTTCGTACGCGCCCAGCGCCACAGCCGGCGTGGCTTGAATGTTTGTGCCCAGGCCCAGTTGCCGCGCCATGGCCACCACGCGATCGTAGCCAATCAGCTCGGCGACTTTCACGGTCGCGACGTTCAGAGAATGAATCAGGGCGTCGCGCGCGGTGACCGACCCGTAAAATTGTTCACCAAAATTATTCGGGGTGTACTGCTTGCCGTCGAATTCGAAGGTCGTCGGCGCGTCCACCACCATCGTCAGCGGCGTGACCACCGGCTCATATCCCTGCACCGCATTGTTGAAGGCTGCCGCATAAACGAACGGCTTGAACGCCGAGCCGGGCTGGCGGTGCGCCACGGCGTGATTCAGCTGGCTTTCGCCGTAGTTTCGTCCGCCGACGAGCGCGCGAATCTCGCCCGTGTGCGGGTCCATCACCACCATGGCGATTTGCACTTGCGGCACGATTTCGCCCTTCTTCTTCCACAACGCGTAACGCCGCGCCAGCAGCTTATCGACGTTTTGCGCGCCGATGGCCACCGCCGCGGAAGCCGCGCGCTGCAAATCGGGATCGAGCGTCGAATAAATCCGGTAACTTTCGCTCGCGAGATCGCTCTCGGAAATCTGCTCGAGCAGATGCTCCTTGACCATATCCACGAAGTAGGGAGCTTCGCTCGAGCTCAAGCCGCCGCCGACGAATTGCAGTTTCTGCTTTTTCGCCGCTTCCACCTGAGCCGGCGTCGCGTAACCATTTTCCAGAATCTGCCCGAGAATGCGGTCGCGGGCTTCGATGGCACGGTCCAGATGTTGTTCGGCGCTGGAATAGCGATTGGGAGCGCGGATAATTCCGGCGAGGAAGGCGCATTCGCCGAGGGTGAGGTCGCGCACGTCTTTGCCGAAATAGGCTTCGGCGCCCTCGCCGAAGCCTCGAATCGCGAAGCTGCCGCGATTGCCGATATAGACTTCGTTGGCGTAGAGCTCGAAGATTTGCTGTTTGCTGAATCGCTGGTCGAGCTCCATGGCCACGATGGTTTCTTTGAACTTTCGCCGCCAATCACGCTTGGTGGTAAAGAAGAAACTGCGCGCCAGTTGCATATCAATCGTGCTCGCGCCTTGCGCCTTCTGCCCGCGGCGAAGGTCGGCAACTGCCGCGCCCAGAATGCGGACAAGATCGAAGCCGCCGTGCTCGAAGAAGCGTTTGTCTTCCGCCGAGAGCACCGCGTGCACCAAATTGGGCGGCAGATCGTCGAAACGCACCAGCCGCCGCTTTTCGCGCGTGGTGTCGAAAAGATTGGTGAGCAGCTCCGGCTCG
This sequence comes from Candidatus Acidiferrales bacterium, assembly GCA_035622115.1. Classification (GTDB taxonomy): domain Bacteria; phylum Acidobacteriota; class Terriglobia; order Acidiferrales; family UBA7541; genus Palsa-147. The sequence continues at coordinate 2,589 of DASPVY010000040.1, read as the reverse complement.
ATTTCCGCCTGATTCAGCGAAGCGCCGTCGGCAAGCGCCGTAATCTGGGTGACCGACTTGCCGTCGAATCCCACGCGCAGCCCGTTGCCGCCGTTGAAGTAGGAATCCTTCGAGGGCCGGATTTCGATCGATTCCTTTCCCGCCTGAAACTGGCCGGGCGCTCCGTCGATAGCGGAATCGGTGTATCCGGCGCGGACCAGATAGCTTTCCAGCTCGCTCTCTTTCATCGCTTCGCCCGTATAAATGCGGCCCGGCGCCGCATAAACCCGCGAAGTGTTCTGGAAGATTTGCCCGGAGAGGCGGGCGTCGATCATGTGCCCGAAGCGAATGTAGTAAAAGGTGAAGACACCCGCGCCGGTCAAAAACACCGCCAGCGCGAGCCCAAGCAGCGCCAGGCCGAACCGTGAGCTCCAAAATCCGCGGCCGAGCCGAATCTGCACTTCTCCCCCTACCCGGAAGAACGCTTTACCCATCGGATGAGCTTCACGGCGATCGCGGGTTGCAAGAGCGATCCGTCACGCTGGGCAGCGGTGGGATGACGCCCCATCACCCTGCTCTTCTGGGAGTGACTACTATCTTAGATGGTGTGATTGTCCCCGTGGGGATGAAAATTCAGAACGATGGTGTAAAAGCCTAAGTCCACCGGAACGCTGTAATCAACGTCGATATCGATGGTGCCCATCAGACCCTGCTCGATGGTCGGATACTTCACGCGAATGTCTTTCTTTTCAATGGGCAAATCGAGCTTCCTGATTTCAACGTAGATATCGCTCCGGACGTCCTCGACGCTCTTTCGGTTGGTTAGGGCGAACCGCGCTTCGGACTGCATGGAGTCCTGCAGCTGATAATTGTCCATGAAAGCGGGCCCCGCCTTAATCCCAAACCAGACGGGCAGCGCCACGATCGCCAGGAAGAGGATTCCCCCGAATTTTCCGACGCCGCGCTCGCGGACTTGCGTTTCGTTCAACATCGCCCCTCACTTCGACCAGCCTCGTTCCAAAACTCAATCGAGAGGTACCCGTTCAGGCTAGCATCGGGTCTTGGGGGTGTCGAGGCGCGAGAAACTCGGATGTTCGCGACAAGTTAACTTTGTCCGCAGCCACGTGCGCCGGTGGCAGCAGGATGATCAACGCGACCGCGCCGGAGGGATGGACGCGCTAATACGCCTTCGCAAATATGGCTTTGGACTTGGATTGCTTGCCGCAGAGAATGCACTTGCCAGGCTCACCAGATTGCTCGAAGGGGATGCAGCGCATGGTGGCCTTGGTCTCTTCCTTGATCTTGGCTTCGCATTCCGCGTTGCCGCACCAATACGCCAGGGCGAACCCGCGCTCCACCGCCGCCTTGAACTCGGCGTAATCTTTTGGCTCGACCGTATTCTTCCGGCGGAACTCGAGCGCCCGCTCGTACAGGGCCTGCTGAATGTCTTCGAGCATCTTCTTAACTGCTTCGGCCAATCCAGCCTGCGGCACGAACGACTTCCCTTCTTTCCCCGGCCGGTCGCGCCGCGCCAGAACGACGTTTCCTTTGGCAACATCCTTCGGACCTAATTCGATTCGCAGCGGCACGCCGCGCATTTCCCAGTCGTTGAATTTGAAGCCAGGGCTCATGCCTTCGCGTTCGTCCATTTTTGTGCGGATGTCGGCGGCGACGAGTTCGGCGCGAATTTTTCGCGCCGCGTCCATCACCACGGCCTTTTCTTCGTCCGTCTTGAAGATCGGAACAATCACCGCCTGAAATGGCGCGAGCCGTGGCGGGAAAATCAGACCCTGGTCGTCGCCGTGCACCATGATGATCGCGCCCACGGTGCGTGTGGAAAGTCCCCAAGAGGTCGTCCAGCAATGCTGCTGCACGCCCGTCTTATCGAGATATTTAATGTCGAAGGCTTTGGCGAAATTTTGCCCCAAATTGTGCGAAGTGCAGAATTGCAGCGCCTTGCCGTCGCCCATCATCGCTTCGAGCGAATAGGTGACATCGGCGCCGGCGAATTTCTCCGAATCCGATTTCCGCCCGACAATCACGGGCACCGCCGCTTCCTTCACGGCAAAGTCGGCGTACACGTCGGCCATCTGCCGCGCTTCGGCCTCGCATTCCTCAGAGGTGGCGTGGGCCGTGTGGCCTTCCTGCCAGAAAAACTCGAGCGTACGCAGAAACAGCTTCGTGCGCATCTCCCAGCGGACCACGCTGTTCCACTGATTGATGAGCACCGGCAAGTCGCGATACGACTGAATCCACTTGGCGTAGGAGTGCCCGATGATAGTTTCCGAGGTCGGCCGTATCACCAGCGGCTCTTCGAGCTTTTCGCCGCCGCCGATGGTCACTACCGCCAGCTCCGGCGAGAATCCGGCCACATGCGATTTTTCTTTTTCGATGAAGCTCCGCGGGATTAACAACGGAAACGCGGCATTCACGTGCCCGGTGGCCTTAAATCGCCGGTCGAGCGCCGCAGTGATGTTCTCCCAGAGCGCCCAGCCATAGGGCCGAACGATCATGCAGCCGCGCACAGGCGCGTAGTCCGCCAGCTCCGCGCGGAGCACCACCTGGTTGTACCACTCGGAAAAGTCTTCCGCCCGGGTGGGCAGCTTCATA
>DASPVY010000039.1:0-5004 GCA_035622115.1 Candidatus Acidiferrales bacterium | reverse complement strand
TCCGTGCCCGATGCGCTCGACGCCCAGAAAATCTATCGATTCCTGAACGATTTCGGGCCCGCCGATTTCGCCTGCATGAATCAGCACATGCAAGCCTTCATTCCGCGCGAATTCGTATACAGCGCGAAAATTCACAGTGGGCACCGACAACTCATCGCCGCCGATGCCAAACGCGACCACGCCGCGCGACTGCAGCTTGGCTGCGAGGACGGCGACACGCATTGCCGCGTCCGCCCCGAATTGACGCGTGGCATCAAAGATCCAACATATGCGCAGGCCTTTGTCGCGATAGCGATTAGCGACGTCGGCCAGCGCGCTGAAATTGGCTTCGACGTTCTGGCCGTAGCGCTGCATCACGCCGACGGATAGCGTGACCTCGGAGTAGATCACGTTTTGACCGACCAACTCGTCGGCGAGCCGGTGGGCGATCAGGGAATAATCTTCCGGCGTTTTCAGATAGCCGGTGGCCCACTTGAACGCGTCGAGAAAGCCAGCGAAGTCCGCGTATGCGTAGCGAGCGGCAGCGCTCTCCGGCGATATTGCCACGCCCCGGCGTTCTCCAAGCAGGCTTACGGTGGCCGGGCTAATCGAGCCTTCGAGGTGCAGATGGAGCTCCGCCTTCGGCAATTTCGCGATCTTCGCCAACAAATCCTGCGTTTCCGTCATTTCGCGTTTAGTGAGAGGGAAGCTGGGGTTTCCCCGCGTTAATCCAGGCCGTCAGCCAATATGACGCGATATCGCTGGATGCATCAGAAATCTGCCTGACAAGCATTGCGCCGGCCTGACTATAGAAGCGGTCGAAGTACTCGTCAGTATAGTCCGACAAATTCGCGCGCGCGCGTTTATCCGCTAAAAGAACGTTCTCGATCCAAGAATGGGCGCTCAAACACATCTCGAAAGCATGATCCGTTGGGTCCTGAACGTAAGCGGGCTGGTTCGGATGCAGGTAGAAGAATTGTGAGTAGCGGTCCACCAGGCTCGATCCGAACCGCACATCCACGCCCGTCTGGCCGGCAAGATGCCCGTCGCTGTCAATTGTGGTGTTGAAGGGGTCGTGGGCTTCGGCGACGTAGAACGCCAGTTGCGCCGCGGCCTCTCTTGCGTCGTCCCAATTGCGAGTGCGAAACGCGTCCGTGAGCTTCTGGCTGTAGAGACCCACGCTCCACGGCAGCAGGCCGTTTTGATCCAGCGTGCGCTTGCTGTACTTGTACGAGGCCACGCGATAATCCCTCGGCAAGTCGGTATACGGGAAATGGCCGTATTTCTCGAAGCGAATGAAGCGAGTGTGCCCGATTCCAGGATTATTCTGCACGGCATCAACCGGGTCCAGGACATGCTGCACGAGATACTGGCGGTTACTTTCAAAATACGAGCGAATGTCATCGGGAAGTATGTCCACCGCTTTGGTTGTGGCCAGACGGTCCGCGTTCGCGCCCCAGCCGAGCGCAGAGTATGGGAGGCACAGCAGTCCCACAATCGTGGTCGCCACGGCGGCGCGGACAACTTCCTTCATTTCCCGGGCTCCTGCGGCCGCTCCGGCGTGGCGGCAAACTCGCTGTGATGCCGGCTGTAACTGAAATAGATTATCAGGCCGATGACCAGCCAGACGAAGAAGCGAATCCAAGTTTCAATCTCGAGTCCCATCATCAGCAGGAAGCAGAATGCGATGCTCAAGATCGGGACAATCGGTCCGCCAGGAGCGCGGAAACCACGCCGTCGGCCGGGATCGCGGTAGCGCAGTATCAGGACGCCGATTGAGACCAATACGAACGCGAAAAGCGTTCCAATGTTCGAGAGATTCGCGAGCGTGCCGATATCGAAAAGCCCGGCGGGGACCCCGACTACAAACCCTGCAATCCAGGTGGCGATGTCCGGCGTCCGGAAACGGGGATGGACGTGGCCGAACATTTTTGGCAGAAGTCCATCGCGCGACATCGCGAACCACACGCGCGCTTGGCCCAATTGAAAAACAAGCAGGGAAGAGATCATTCCCAGCATCGCACCGAAAAGCACAGCGAGCCGGGTCCAGTGCAAGCCTAGTGAGCCACTTTGATCGCCAACCCTCTTGAGCGCGTTAACGACAGGCGCGGCATCGTCGAGAACCGATTGCCACGGCACGAGACCCGTCAACACGACGGCCACCGCAATGTACAAGATCGTGCAAATGAACAGCGTCAGCAGAATTCCAATCGGCAAATCGCGCTGCGGATTCTTCGCCTCTTCGGCCGCTGTCGAAACGGAGTCGAATCCGATGTAGGTGAAAAATATGATCGATCCGCCAGTCAGAATTCCTCCCCAGCCGTTGGGAACAAACGGATGGTAATTTCCGGGATGTATGAATTCGCTGCCAGCGACGACGAACGCGATAATCGCCGCGATTTTGAGCAGCACCATCACGTTGTTTGCTTCGGCTGACTCGCGAATTCCGCGAACAAGGACGACGGTGAGCAGCATCACGATCAGAAAGGCAGGGAAGTCAAATCCGAAGTGCCACCCCGGCGAATAGAGATCTTTCCCGGCCAGGTCTTGAAGCCCCGCAGGAAGGTAAGCGGGCGAAATCCATCGTAAAGGCGGATGCCATCCGAACCAGTCCATCAGATTAACCATATGCTGAGCGAAACCGACACTCACGGCCATATTGCTGACCGCGTATTCGAGGATCAGGTCCCAGCCGATGATCCAAGCGATCAGTTCGCCCATCGTCGCGTAGGTGTAGGTGTACGCGCTTCCGGCAATGGGAATCATCGAGGCGAGTTCGGCATAACAAAGCGCAGTGAAGCCGCAAACGATGGCGACAAGAACCAACGAAAGCGCCAGAGCGGGTCCCGCTCCCGGCCGCCCGGTCGTCGCGACGTGATGAATCAAAAAATCGAGGAGAGGCGCGTTCAGAATCGAGCTCGTGTCGAATTTTTGGCCAGCAATCGCTGTGCCGATGACAGTGAAAATACCCGAGCCGATGACAGCGCCCACGCCGAGCGCCGTGAGGCTCAGCCAGCCGAGAGTTTTCTTAAGCTGCCTGTCGGGATGTTCGGAATCGGAGATAAGCCGGTCAATGCTCTTTGTTTGGAAGAGCTGTTGGGCCACTCGACACCTTCCCTCGAATCGGGGGATGAAAGAAGAGAAAATGTAACCCGGCAGCGCTGTCTTCGCAATGGAATTGCTGCGCTGTCAGCGAGTTGGGCAGGACGCGATGCGTGATTAAGCCCGCTGTTTCTCCCAGTCCGTTCTGAGGAGTTCGTAGAGCGAGATGACGCGACCGGTGGGGTATTTTTCTTCGCTGACGATTTTGAAGGCGAATTTCTGCAGGATATGCTCTGAAACTCCATGTCCCTTTTCCACGTCCGCGAAAATGCGAGGCAATCGCAGATCGCGAAATGCGATATTGATGAACGCTTGCGACGCCTCCGACGCGAGGCCGCGGCCCCAGTATTGCCGCGCGATGTAGTACCCGAGACTTGGCCCCGGACCATTCGGGGGATTAGCGATCCCGCAGCAGCCGATGTATTTTTCATTCTCTTTGAAGATCGTTGCCCATAGGCCATAAATCTCCGAGGGTTGGTTCAAATATGCATTGCGAAAGCGGTGCATCGCTTTTTCCCGCGGCCACGCGGACCCGCCTACGTAACGCCGAACTTCGGGGTCAGTATGCATCTGGACGAAATCGACTTCGTCCTGAGGTTCGTGCGATCGAAAGAGCAGGCGATCTGTTTCGAGAAAGATCATGACGTGGGAATTCGGTGGTGCGGCTACGCCAGCGTGAGGTTGGCGTAGCGTTCCTTCAGTTTTTTCGTGCCGTAATCCGAAAAGCTCACCGTGAGCATGCGGTCGTCGTCTTCTTCTTCGACGGAAATGATCGTCCCCGCGCCGAATTTGGGGTGCCGGACGCGAGTACCGATTAACGGGTGTGCGCGCGAACGGCCGGAATCCGGAGAGCGGGATGCAGCGGAGCGGCCGCGGAATCCCGAGCGCGCCTTCGCGGCATAGTAATCAGGATCGGGTTCGTAACGGCGCGTTTCGCCAGCTTCGGCGAGCGAGCCCGCAACGGTCTCAATCAATTCGCCGGAAATCTCGCGCAGGAAACGGGAGGGCATCGAGGCGCGCAGCCGATCTTCACCGTAGCTACGGCGATATAGAGCACGTGAAAGCGTCAGCGAGCGTTTCGCGCGCGTCATGCCCACGTAACAAAGGCGGCGCTCCTCTTCGACATCATCGTTGCTGCCTGCGGCGCGGCTGTGTGGCAGCAAGCCTTCTTCCAGGCCAGCGAGGTATACAGCGTCGAACTCAAGGCCCTTGGCAGCGTGGAGAGTCATCAGGGTCACATTGATGTCTTCCAAGTAATCGTCTGCCGCGCTGACCAACGCGGCTTGATCCAAAACGTCTTGCAGCGTCTGTCCGGCTTCAGTTGCCTCGGCCATTGCGTTGACAAGTTCGGCCAAGTTTTCGGTCCGGGACGTGTGTTCGAGCTTGTCCTGCTGCTCGACCCAATCACGGTAGCCAGTGCGTTCCAGGACCTCGCGCAGCATCTCCGCGGGCGGCAAATCGCGAACCTCAGATTGGAGAGATTCAATCAGAAAGCGAAATGAGCGAAGAGCGGCGCCGCTGCGGGTCGCGCCCGGACGCGCGAGATCCGGCAGGACTTCCCAGACGCTTTTCTGTGAATCGCGAGACGCGTCGCGCAGAGTCTTGACCGTGGCTTCGCCGATGCCGCGCGGCGGCGTGTTGAGCACGCGCAGAAGCGCGACGTCGTCTTCCGGGTGAAATAGCAAGCGGACGTAGGCCAGAGCGTCACGGACTTCCGCGCGTTCGTAGAAGCTGAAGCCTCCAACGACGCGATACCGAATTCCCACCTGACGCAGCGCCTCTTCGAATGCCCGCGATTGAGCCGTCGTACGGTAGAGAACTGCAACGTGAGCATCGGGGTCGGATCGGACGAGCTCGACGATTTCGCGCGTGACGAATTCCGCTTCCGCGGCGGCATCAGCGCCCTCAAAAAAGCGGACGAGA
>DASPVY010000038.1:0-4289 GCA_035622115.1 Candidatus Acidiferrales bacterium | reverse complement strand
TCCCATGATGACCGCCGACCACGCCTGCGGGATTCCGTTGGTGTTGGGCACATCCCATCCCGGATAGATCGGAACGTAAGGCGCGATAGCGGCAAGGTGGGGAGGGTGCTGGGCGGCGGTGCGCCACTGCGTCATGCCGACGAAAGAACCGCCGAACATCACCACACGCCCGTCGCTCCAGGGTTGGGCCGCGATCCACTCCACGACGTCGTAGCCGTCACGCCCGACCTGCAAGCCGAGATTGTCGCTCTTTATGCCGCCCGAGCGGCCGCGGCCGCGCACGTACACCTGCACGAAAACATAACCGCGGCGGGTGTAAACCGCGATGTCACCACGGCGGCCACCATCAATGTCGTACTGAGTCAAAGTCAGCACGGCCGGCGCCTGGGCCTTCAAGTGGGAGGGTTTGGAAATCCAGGCCTCAAGCTCGACACCGTCTCGCATCGGAATCATGCGGCTCATTTCGATGTCGTAGCCCGGCCCAACCTGTTGAGCACCGGCCGACGCGGCGGCCAGCAACACCGCCATCGCAATCAATACCCTCAGGACCGATCTCCTGCCCATTCTTCCTCCATTTGCTCTTCGACTACAAAGAGTTGTTTATGCTCAGATTGGAAGCGTGTAAAGACAGCGCCGAGTATCGATAGAGGCCAAGACTTGGTAATAGTAATCCGAATTGATTTGCGCGAGGAGACTTCCTGCTTCGTTCGCATTCTGATCGGCGCCGGTGGCCGCGGCTTTGAGTCGGATTTAATCCCATGCGTCTGGTGTCGCGGTCACAAACCGCTCGGTTTTGCCAGCAACGATTTGAGCGCCTCGACGGCCCGGTCGATTTCTTCCTCGGTATTGTAATAGTGCGGAGAGAGACGCACGGCGGAGGTGGCGCGCTTCTCGTCCATGTCGATGACCGCGACCGCCCGCCGCGTCGCTGACGTGTTGATACCGCGCCGCCGGAGCAACTTAACCACGTCTACGGCGTTCCGGTCCTTGATCTCCACGGTCACAATGGCAGCAAGTTCCGTTCCTCGATCGAGTACGCGGAATCCAGAGACATCACTCAGTTTCCTGCGAAGACTCGCCGCAAGCTCTCGGGCGCGACGTCCACCGCACTCGATGCCGACCGACATCGCGTAGCGCGCCGCTTCACCAAGGCCGAGCACCAAGCTGTAGGGAAATTCCCAGTTCTCAAAACGCCGCGCGTCCTGCGCCGGTTCAAACGAATCCGCCGACACCCAGTCAGCGCCGCGCATATCGATATAGAGAGGAAAGTCTCCGCGTTTCAGTGCGCGGTCCGAAACGTACAAGAAACCCAGGCCGCGGGGACCGCGCAAGAACTTTCGCGCCGTGGCGGAAAGGAAGTCGCAGCGTAGCCTGGCGATATCCACGGATATTTCTCCCACGGCCTGGCAGGCATCGATGATGTACGGAACTTCGGCGGACCCGGCGATCTCGCCGAGTGCCTCGACCGGCTGGATCAACCCCGAATTGGTGGGCACCCAGGTGGCGGCGAGTAGGCGAACGCGCGGATCGCGTAGCAGCTCCCGCACCGACTGCGGATCCACGCCGCCGCTCGCGAGATCGGCGGCGCGCCGCACTTCAACGCCGCAACGCCGGACCAAAGAGAGGTAAGCGAGCTGGTTCGAAATGTAGTCGTTGCGCGTAGTGACGATGACATCGCCGGGACGAAAATCAAACGCCGCAAGCGCTTGGAAAAACGCGACCGTGGAATTCTCCACCACCGCGATGTTGCGTGGCTGGGCGCCGATCAGGCGAGCCACGTTCGTGTAGGCCTCACCAACCGCGGCCGACGCGTCGTCCGCGCTTTCGTACCCCCCGAAGTTCGCCTCCCGGTTCAGATGACCTACGATTGCGTCCAAGACACTCCGCGGCATGAGCCCGGCGCCGGCGTTGTTGAGATGCGCTCGATTGGCACAACCAGGCGTCTCCTGCCTCCACTGCGCTACCTGCGGATCCATGGTTCCTCCCTCGGCAACGGCATCGACCAGCTCAATTCGCCGACACAGCGCGTCACGCAATCTTAACCGGGAATCGCGGGGCATGCGCGTGGCATCGAACCAGACGGCAGCACGGCAGTCCGGTATCCGTGGAGTTGCTACATCATCGCCTGAGAGAGATTCTCCAAGAGTTAGCCGGCCTCAGGTGTGGGAAACAGACTGTGACACCGAAGAAAAGGTCCGGCCGAAAGGACGAACTGATCGAGCTTGCGCGCTCGCTGCCCGAATTGGCCAAGGAGGCAAAGAACTGCCGAAATTGCGATCTGTGGCGAAACGCGACACAAACTGTTTTCGGCGAGGGCAGCGTTCGCTCCCGGATCATGATGGTCGGCGAGCAGCCGGGAAACCAGGAAGATCTTGAAGGCAAGCCCTTTGTTGGCGCGGCAGGAAAATTTCTCGACCGGATGCTTGAAGAGGCCGGCATCGATCGAAAAAAAGTTTATCTAACGAATGTGGTAAAGCACTTCAAATGGGAGCCGCGCGGAAAACGCCGCATTCACAAGAAGCCAAACGCCGCCGAAATCGCCGCGTGCCGGCCATGGCTCGACGCCGAGATTGCCGCGATCAGGCCGGCGGTAATTGTTTGCCTCGGCGCGACCGCAGCGCAGGCTCTGCTGGGGCGAACCTTTCGAGTGACCGAACATCGCGGCGAATTCATCGAGTCGCAGCTCGCGCCGCGCGTACTGGCTACGCTGCACCCGGCCGCGATACTCCGCGTGCCCGACGAAAAGGACCGCCACGATGCCGAACGCAAGTTCCTCGAGGACTTAAAGCTGCTCGCGAAACTGAAACTCTGATTCGAAGGCGATTGGCCTTCTACCAGGTCAGAACAAAAACTTGAGCCCGAATTGCATGATTCGCGGATCGTGGGCCGCCGTCGGGTGGAGAAATTCCGACACTCCGACACAATCCGGTACGCCCAAATCGGTGCCGTCGCTCGGCGTCAAGCCGCAGTCCGCGGCCCCGTCAATCATTGCGAACTGCGTGTGATTGAACAGGTTGAAAAGCTCCCAGCGGAATTCGAACGCCTTGTTCTCCGAAACGGCGAATCGCTTAAAGAGGCCCGTGTCAAAGTTCGTGCGCCCCGGCTCTCGCAAAATATTCCGCCCGGCATCGCCGAAAGTGAGCCCCGTGGGCACCGCGAACGCAGTGGGGTTGTAATAGAGCGGCGCAAATACGCCTGAGTTCAGCGCAAGTTCTTTTTGTGGGCCCAAGCCGGCTTTGGGATCGCCGACGACATCAAGATAGGCGCTCGTTCCCACGCCGTTTCCGACACCCGCGTTATCCACATATGCCAGACTATCAGTGACGGAAAACGGCTGCCCCGTTTCTATCGTCGTGATCCCCGAAAGCTCCCAACCGGCGGCTAGCGCATGAACGAATCCATTGCGCTTTTTGAAAAAAGGAAACTGATAGTCGTAACTGAAATTCAGAATATGCCGCTGATCATAATCGCCGCTCGATCGACTGGCGGCCAAATCGTACGAATTCACAAAAAACATGTCGGTGCGCGAGGATGAATCATCGATGGCGTGACTGTAGGTGTAGGCCACGCTGTACGTCAAATCGCCTGAAGTCCTGCGTGCCGAAACCTGGAGCGCGTTATAGATCGAGTTGGCTTCGCTCTCGATCCGCGTGATATTCGACACTCCATAGAATGGACGCGAGTAATCGGCATCGTTCCCACAGGCGATGCCAAGATTGATCGCGGCCTGTCCCGTCACGGTCTGCCCGTTCACGACTCCGGTCGCGCAATTCTCCGCGGTAATGATCTGGCCGAAACTGAAGGGATTCTGAGACGGCGGCGTGGGCACAACCTGATTGAGATCTCGAATATCGGTTAAATGAGTGCCCTTCGAGCCGACATAGGCCACCGAAAGCGTTGTCTTTCCCGGAAGTTCGCGCTGCACATCCAAGTGCCACTGTTGCACGTAGGGCCAGGTCACCTGATCCGGAATGGAAACGATGTTCAGGGGCGCGATCGTCTCGCCTCCTGCCCCTAAATTCGTATATCCGACGACATTCACCTGCGTCGGCGTGAGGACGAGCGGCGGGCTCCCCTCAAGCGACTCGGTGTTGGCTTCGATTCCGTTGGTGTGCTCGAAGAAAATGCCGTAGCCGCCGCGAAGCGATGTTTTGCCGTCGCCAAACGGATCCCATGCAAATCCCAAGCGCGGCGCGGGATTAAACAGATGCCCCTTGGAGCACCCGATCGGAACGCCTTTCGATCCGCACTGCACCTGTCCATTGAAGAAATTTCCGCTGCCGGGGACA
>DASPVY010000037.1:0-3037 GCA_035622115.1 Candidatus Acidiferrales bacterium | reverse complement strand
ATCGTTGAAGAACGGCTGCATCTGGCTGTTCGCCGGCGCCTTCACGACCTTCGAAGAAGAAACGTTGACCACCGCCGGAAGCGCCGGCTTCACAATCGACGAAAATCCGTTCGTGAATCCGCCGAGGCTTACGGGATTCGTATTTGTCGCCGTCTTGACCGCAATCTTCGCGGCTGCGGCTCCAAACACAGGATGGCTGGACCAGTTCATTGCCCATACGCCAAAAATGCCGCCGGCTGCGAGTGCTGCAGCGAGCACCGTCATCGCCACCCAGCGGCGCACTCCAATCACTTTACCGCTCATTTCGAATCTCCTTTTATCTTCGATACCTGGGGCGTTCGCCCGACTCTTGGTTTATGGCTCGCAGCTGATTTTATCTAAAAAATCAGCCCGATTGCCAGTCGGCTGGAATGGTATTTCAATCACTCTCCGCCTACATTAGATGCAGACGGAACTCTCAAAGTTCGGTTAGCAGCGCAGGATATCGCTCGAGCGGTCGAAACTTTTTCCCATTTCTCTCGTCCAACTGCGAGAAAATAAACGAGTTCATCGACATCCAGTTCTCGCTCCAATTTTCTTGCGTGCCTCCGTCTCAAAGGAGAATAGTATGAAAAGATTATTCGCCGCGCTCGTTTGCGCCTCATTTCTGCTCTCCACCGGCGCTCAGGCTGGCACAGGCGTGCCCGCTGCGGGAGATTCCAATGCAGCGACAGACCCCGATTTGCAGAAAAAGCTAGCAGTCGTTGCCGGCCAGGCCCTCGTCGATCTCCAGCCCTACGACTATCTCGAAGAATTGAGTGACGACATTGGCGGGCGCGTCACCGGCTCGCCGCAAGCCGCCGCGGCCATTGCCTGGGGCGTCCAGAAAATGAAGGCCATCGGCCTCGAGAACGCGCACACCGAGCCCTTTCAGCTCTCGCGCGGCTGGACGCGAATTTCCGCCAGCGCGGAATTGATCGAGCCGATTCATCATCGCGTGACCCTGGACTCCATGGGATGGGTCGGTTCCACTCCCCCGGGCGGTGCCCAGGGCCAAATCGTCGCGGTAAATCTGTATCAAATCGCCGACGAGATGAAAAACAACTCGGCAAACTGGGCCGGCAAAATCCTGCTCGTCGTTCAGAAAGGCGATCCGCCCGAGGATCGCAGGGCGCTCTTCGGAAAATTCGGTCCGTTCCTCAAAGCGGCGTATGACGCTCACGCCATCGCCGTTCTCGGTGGCCAGGGCGGATCGAAAGCCGAAGGCATGAATCTGACGCACACCGGCGTCGTTGGATACGACACTGTCTACGACATTCCCGTCGTGAACTTGACCGCCGAGGACCAGGATCAGATCGAACGGTTCCTCGATCGCGGCAAAACCGTGCGCATGATGATTAACGTTCAAAACCGGCTGGGCGGCCCGGTCGAAACCGCCAACGTTGTTGGTGAAATTCGCGGCACGCAGAATCCCGAGCAGGTCATCGTCGTCGGCGGACACTTGGATTCCTGGGATCTCGCCGAAGGCTCAACGGACAACGGCATGGGCACGACGACGACTCTCGGCTCTGCCGAAGCCATTGTGCTTTCCGGATTCAAGCCGCGGCGCACTCTGCGCTTCGTCCTCTTCACCGGCGAAGAGCAAGGACTCCTCGGATCGCTCGCGTACGCAAAAATGCACAAGGACGAACTCTCAAATCATGTCGCTGCCGTCATCCTCGATAACGGCCAGGGTCCCGTTAAAGGTTTCAGTCTCGGCGGCCGCGACGATTTGATTCCCGCCATCAAGGATTTTGCGAAAGAACTGCGAAATTTCGGAAATTTGGATGTGGACGACAGGTCGATCTTTGGGACCGATACCGGTCCCTTCACGCTTGCGGGCCTTCCGGGAATCAATCTCGACCAGGATTCGCCCGAATACAAATACACCCATCATTCCATCGCGGATACTTTCGACAAGGTGTCGCCGGATGCTCTCGCTCGCGATACCGCGGTGATGGCCTTGACCGCCTTCTGGATCGCGGACCGCGCGGATCGCCTCGCCAGCCCCTGGCCGCCGGAAAAAACCGCGCGCAAGCTGATCGATCAGAAGCAGGACATCATGCTGAAGTCGAACGGCCTCTGGCCCTTCGGAGATCTTGGAAGCGAGCCGCCCAAGCAGTAGTGAACGGCTAGCTGATCAGCCGCGCGATAAAAAATGCCGCGGCAGCGGCGAGCCCGCCGACGAACACGGTCTGCATGCCGCCGCGCCAGGGCTTCACTCCCGTGTAGTAGCCCTTGATGCACCCGAACGTGAACAGCGCCAGAATCGTCACCACGATCGAAATCCACAGCGCGTGAATCACGTCGTGGCGCATCATCATATACGGCGCCAGCGGAATCAATCCGCCCACGACATAGGATGCCGCGATGGTTGCCGCGCTTCGCCCCGCGCGTGAGGGATCGGGCTCCTCAAGCCCCAGTTCGAACCGCATCATGAAATCCACCCAGCGCTTCTGGTTCGAGCAGATCGCGTTGACGATCGGGTCCATTTGCGCAGCGCTGAGCCCGTAATCTTGAAACACTTTTACCACCTCGAGTCTCTCCACGTCCGGAAGTTCTTCGCACTCCCGATATTCGCGAATTCGCTCGGACTCGTAGTGTTCCGAATCTGTCTTCGCTGCCAGATATCCGCCCAGGCCCATGGCGATCGATCCCGCGGCGATTTCCGCGAGTCCCGCGGTGACAATCACGCCGCCGGCCGTCGCCGCCACGGCGCCTGTCAGCCCTGCCGCCAGCGCGAACGGGACTGTCAGTCCGTCCGACATTCCGATCACGATGTCGCGCACGGCGGCTGTGGCCGTGAAATGCTTCTCGGCGTGCTCCATCGCTGTCATGCTTCACTCTCCGTGGCGCTCTGCGGATTTTCAATCCGCCCGCTTCCCCTGGCGCGACAAGGGTTATAATTATCTGGCAACCTAGCTCTTTCAGGAGGAAAAATGTCGCATACAACCGCACAAGGAGCCGCAACGCAAACCGCCTACGTGCTGCCGCCCCTTCCCTACCCGTTCGACGCTCT
>DASPVY010000036.1:0-3622 GCA_035622115.1 Candidatus Acidiferrales bacterium | reverse complement strand
CCAGGCTTCTGAAAAAGTTTCGGCGAACGTCAACGTGACCGCAACGGGCACTTCGGGTCACGCCTCCATTCCCCTGCCCGATAACCCGGTCGTGCACCTGGCGACCGCGATCGAGAAAATCGCCGCGTATCAGGCCCCGGTACAGTTGAACACCATCACGCGGACATATTTCGAAGAGCTGGCCAAGTTGCAGGACGAAGAGACTTCAAAGTGGATGCGCGCAATCGATACTTCGGACCGGCAGGAGCACGCCGCGCGAGTTCTGTCGCAGACTCCGTTCTGGAATGCCATGCTGCGCGACACGATTTCGCCGACCATGCTCCAAGCGGGAATCCGCGTCAACGTAATTCCGCCGACCGCGCAGGGCAAGTTGAATATCCGCCTACTTCCCGGGAATCTGCTCGATCCACTTCTCGCAAAATTGAGAGAGATCGTGAACGACCCGGAAGTGAAGATCGAAGTCGAGCCGAACGGGGCCGAGACTGCGCCGGCATCCACGCTCGACTCCAATCTGTACAAGTCAATTGCCAAGGCAGTCTCGCAGGATTTTCCCGGGTCGGAGACCATCCCCATGATGTCCACATGGGCCACCGATTCAACTTCGTTGCGGCTTCGCAGCGTGCAGGCCTACGGGATCGTTCCCTTCCCTCTGTCGGACGAGGACCTGAAGAAAATGCACGCTGACGACGAGCGTGTTTCGATCGAGTCGTTTCACCAGGGAGTCGTATTTCTTTATCACATCGTCACGAACTTCGCGGTCGAGCAATAAAGTCATCTGATACAAATAGTGGGGGCTGCCGACCTTGAAGTTGACTCGCAGAGCCAAGATTGTCTGCACGATTGGCCCGGCCACCACGTCTCAGAAAATGATCGAGAACCTGGTCGGCGCGGGCATGGATGTTGCCCGTCTTAATTTTTCGCACGGCACACCGGAAGAACATGCGCAGCGTGTTGCCGCCGTGCGGCGCGCCTCACAACTCTACGAACGGCCGATAGCGATCCTCGCCGATCTGCAAGGGCCGAAAATTCGCACCGGAAATCTGGAAGGTGGGCGCGCGGCGCCGTTGCGAGTCGGACAGGTATTCATCATCACCACGAAGAAAGTCTTGGGTAACGCTCAAGGCGTGGCGACTACTTTTCAGCAGCTCCCGCGCGCTGTCCGCAAAGGCGACCGGATCCTGCTCAGTGACGGCGAAATCGAGCTGCGCGTGGAATCGACGGGATCGCGCGAGGTGGCCTGCCGGGTCGAGAACGGCGGCGAATTGGGCGAACACCAAGGGATCAATTTGCCGGGCGTCAAGCTTAAGATTCCGTCGCTCACGCCGAAGGATCGCCGCGATCTGAAAGTTGCACTGTCGCTCGGAGCGAATTACATCGCCCTCAGCTTCGTGCGTTCCGCCGCCGACGTGCGCGCGGCCAAATCCGCCATCGCCCGCGCTGGCAAAGATACGCCGCTGATCGCCAAGCTTGAGAAGCCCGAAGCAATCGACAATCTCGACGAGATTCTGCGGGCGGCGGACGGCGTAATGGTTGCGCGCGGCGATCTCGGGGTCGAGATGAGTCTCGAGAAAGTCCCGGTGGTGCAAAAGCAGATCATCGCCGGCGCGCGCAACGCGCTAGTGCCCGTGATCACGGCGACGCAAATGCTCGATTCCATGACCCAAAACCCGCGCCCCACTCGCGCGGAGGCGTCCGACGTTGCAAATGCCATCTTCGACGGAAGCGACGCGCTTATGCTGTCGGGCGAAACGGCTGTAGGGCGTTATCCAATCGAGTCGGTCGAAATGATGGATCGCATCATCCGGGAAGCGGAATCGAGCATGATCGTGCAGCTGCGGCCGGTGCGCTACACCGAACTGCACATTAACGAAGCCATCGCGGAGGCCATCTGCCATGCGGCGGAAGATTTACATATGAAAGTGATCGCGGTGTTCACGGAAACCGGCTATTCCGCGCGACTCGTCTCGAAGTACCGGCCGCGCCCGCCGATCGTGGCCTTTTCGCCGGTGCAGGAAACGCGCCGGCGAATCAGCCTTTTCTGGGGCGTACGTCCCTATACCATCGGCAGAATTTCAGATGCGGACCAGCTCGCCGAATATGCAGAAAGGCGGCTGATCGAGGAGAAGGTCGTTCGCCGCGGTGACATCATCGGCATCGTCGCCGGCACACCGCTCGGCGCGAGGGGCACCACGAATATGATGCGGCTGCATCGAGTCACTGGATGACGCGCAACTGCCGAAACTCCGGTATGATAAATCTCAGATGCTTCGGGATTTCGAATCGCAAAGCGGAAGTAACTGCGGGACGGCTCAATTCACCCAATTGTCGGGGCTTGATGGCGGCTTGTCCCGATGTTCGCGGACGTAAAGCTCGAATTTCTTACGCAAACGCCGGCGCTGCCAATCCGAGTATTTATTGCGGAAATCGTAGAAGAAAGAACTTCGGCGCAAGTATAAATATCCCACAAGCATTCCACCGAGATGGCACACGTGGCTGACGTTATCGCCGCTCCCAGCCGTCAGTCCTAAGTAGAATTCCAGCGCGCCCATGATGAGCGCATAGGTGCGCATCGGCAGCGTTATAGGAAACGGAATGATCCACACCTGGCGATCCGGAAATACGATCGCTGCAGCGAGAAGAACCCCGTAAATTGCGCCCGAAGCGCCAATCGTCGGTACGCCAGCGGTCCCGTGACCATGCGGGTCTAGAATCGTCTTCACGACGACGTTAACGATGCCGGCGCCCACACCGCACGTGAAATAATAGGTATAGAAACGCCGCGTCCCCCAAAAGCGCTCGAGATCCGCGCCAAACATCCAGAGAAACAACATATTGATCAGGACATGCCAGATGCCGCCGTGAAGGAACAAATAGGTGAACAGCTGCCAGATGAAAAACACGTGCGTCACGGCGACTGGACGCAGCCCGAACGTATCCCAAAGCCATTTGACCGCCGATGGACCCGCGAACATACCAAGCAGCGTCTGCCCGAGAAACACCGCGGCGCAGGCGATGATCAGCGTTTTGATAGCCGGAGGAATCGCTCCACTCAGATTGAGGCGATTCCCGTAACTGCGGAAGGAACCCATCGTGCCACTCAGTCTAGCGAGACCCCGATGCCACTGTCAAAGCACGAATGCGAGGCCGCCATCGCGAGCATTACCAGACGCTGAAACGCTGAAGGAAATCGGCTTCGGCGCAGAGAATCGGCCGCCACCAGCGCTGTGAAACGCGCTACGTTTCGGGTTAATTTAACTTTTTCTTGGCGCTCACGAAAAGGGACGCGGCCAGCGCCACAAACATCACCACTCCGAGCTCGGGCGCCTGGCTGAGCTTCGGCAAGATTTTCGGCCCCCATGCAAAAAGATCGGCGCGCAGCGGTAGGTGGAGAAACGCCATCCAGCGCGGCAGAGTGCGAGCCAGTTCCGAATCCTGCATCAAATTGATGATGATCGCGAGAAGCCCGAACACGCCTCCTGCAGCGATCAGCCCGCTCGCGTAAAGTGAGCCCGGGCTCACTTCGGTCTCTGCCTCGCTTTTCTTTTGTTGTCCAAGTTCCGCTGCCCAACGCACCACGCCTCCGGCAAACATGGCCAGCGTCGTTGCGATCGAGAGATATGAC
>DASPVY010000035.1:0-3320 GCA_035622115.1 Candidatus Acidiferrales bacterium | reverse complement strand
CCTTTCCAGACGGCCGCACCTCGATTCACGACGTCGCAGCAGGCATTGACGGCCCATTCGGGAGGGACTTTCGGATCGTAGCTCCAGAGCAGTCTCCCCGTGGCGGCGTCCACAGCGAAGACTTTGCTCCAGGCGGAGGTGAAGTACATCACGCCATCCACCACAATCGGAGTGGCTTCCTGCCCGCGATGAGTGTCGAGATCGAAATGCCACGCCAATCCCAGCTGCGACACGTTGGCGTCATTGATCTCTTTGAGAGGACTGAAGCGCTGTTCGGTGTAGGTCCGGCCGTGAGTGAGCCAGTTGGCGGCGTCGCGATCGGCACTTTCGATTCGGACGTCGTCAACGTCCGCGGCGTGCGCGCTCGAGCCCGGCTCGGTTCGATTGGCGTTTTTGGCGCAACCCGCAAAGCCCAGCGTGAAAATGAGAAGCGCGGAAAAGATGCGGAGGGCAGGCATAAACACGAGGCGTTTTTACTCTGTAGCGCATAGGGTGTCAACGGAACGGATGAAGGACCGATTGCGCGCGCGCGATCGGAAACCAGTGGGGCACCGCGGTGAACACCACCGCGGGCCCTTCGCGGCTCAGGGTCTGCGACAAAACCGAAAATGGTCCGTCTTAATAAACGCCGCAGCATCAATCGATGCCGGCAGCGGAGACACGCGAAACAATGAGAGCAAACATGACGTCGGACCCCACAGGAGTGTTTACTCCGCGCGCGAGTCGTTTCACAATCGTGACGCTGGGCGCCAGGGCGACTTGCGTTTCATTGGCGCCGCGAGCGATTGCTGATTCGAGCGTCGTTTGACCCAAGGAGAGGTTCCATCATGTCCACGCCGTATAGAGCCGACCATATCGGAAGCTTCCTGCGTCCCGCCGAGCTGCTGGAAGCTCGAAAAACGCGGGCGCAGGACTCGAAGGAGCTCCGAGCGCTCGAAGACCAGCACATTCTGCGCGTGCTTGCCAAGCAGAAAGAGCTTGGATTTGAGGTGTGCACCGACGGCGAGTTGCGTCGCAGGAATTTTATGAGCGACTTCACCGACGCGGTGGATGGCTTCGATCTTGCCGACGCGGTGGCGCGAAGCTGGGCGGGCGGGAGCGCGCCGGTAAGCAGCGTGACGGGAATCGTCAGCCGAAAATTGCGGCAGGTGCGTCCACTCACGGGCCACGAACTGCCATTCTTGAAGGCGCATGCGCAAACGGCGATCAAGATGACGCTGCCGAGCGCGACGCAATTCCCCGCAATCTCGTTCAAGCGCGGAATCACCGACAAGGTGTATCCGACGCATTCGGCTTTGCTTTGGGATGTTGTCGAGATCATGAAAAGCGATCTCGCGAAGCTCTCCGCGGACGGCGTGCGATACATCCAGATTGACGCGCCGCGATACAGCTACTACATGGATCCGAAGTGGCGCGATTGGATTCGCGCAGAAATGAAATTGGATCCGGACGCCGCGCTCGATGAGGCGATCCGCGCAGACAACGCGTGCTTCGAAGTGGCGCGGCGCCCCGGCGTTACGCTTGGAATTCATTTGTGCCGCGGCAACAACCGGAGCCACTGGTACGCGGAGGGCGGCTACGATGCCGTCGGGGAGAAGCTTTTCGGCACGATGGCCGTGGACCGGTTCTTGCTTGAATACGACGATGAGCGATCCGGGACTTTCGAGCCGTTGCGATTTGTGCCGAAGGGCAAGACAGTCGTTCTGGGCCTGGTCAGCTCCAAGCGGGCGCAACTTGAGAGCGCGGACACATTGGCCAAAAGAATCGACGAAGCCTCGAAACACGTGCCACTGGAAAATCTCGCGCTGAGCCCGCAGTGCGGGTTTGCATCCACGATGGAAGGAAATTTACTGACCGAAGACGACCAGTGGGCCAAGCTACGGCTGGTGGCTGAGACGGCGCGGCGCGTGTGGAGCTGAACGGCAGTTAAGGTTCAGGCTTGTGCTCCAGCTCGGACAGAACCTGCTCGGCAAGATGAAATGCAGAATTCGCCGCGGGAACGCCGCAGTAGATGGCCGTCTGAAGCAAGACTTCCTTGATTTCGTCGCGCGGCACGCCGTTGCGAAACGCGGCGCGCAAGTGCATTTGAAGTTCGTCGCTGCGATTCAGCGCGACCATGAGCGCGATCGTGATCAAGCTGCGCGTGTTTCGTGCGAGACCCGGCCGCGACCAGATTTCACCCCACGCGTAGCGAGTGATGAGAGCCTGAAACTCATCGTTGAACTCGTTTCGGTTGTTCTGCGCGCGGTCCACGTGAGCGTCGCCGAGGACGGCGCGGCGCACCGCCATCCCCTTTTCGAATCGATCGCGCTCGTCCATCGCTGGTCCTCCATGAGTCAACCCAGATTCGCCAACTCAAATCGTCAAGTCAGGCAGTGAGAAAGTCCAGCAGCGCCGCGGTAAAGTTTTCGGCCGCTTCGATATTTGAAAGATGCGAAGCCTCGAGCTCGACGTAGCGCGCGCCGGGAATTTTTTCGGCAAGGTCGCGGCCGTCGGCGGCGGGCGTCGCGGCATCCTGGCTGCCTGCGATCACCAGCGCCGGCGCGCGGATTTCCGCGACGCGCTTCCGCTCGTCAAAATCGCGGACGGCGGCGCAGCATGCCGCATATCCATCGGGAGGCATGCTCTCAATCATGTGTTGCACGCGTGCGAAGACTTCGGGAGAGCTGGCGCGAAATGCCGGCGTGAACCAGCGCTCGCAAACGGTGGCCGCAACGGATTTCATTCCGCCGCGGCGAACAGTCTCGATTCGCGTATTCCATCCATCGGCATTGCCGATCTTTGGCGCCGTGTTGCAAAGAACAAGCTTATCCAGGCGGTTCGGCGCATTCAGGCCCAGCCACATTCCGACCATTCCGCCCATCGACAAGCCACAGAAATGAGCGCGCGCCACGCCGAGAAAATCCATCAGCCGGAGAACATCGTCGCCGAGTTGCTCAATCCGGTAGGGCCCGGGAAGGACGGAAGTGAGGCCTTCGCCGCGAGTGTCATACCTCACGACGCGATAACGCTTTTCGAGCAGCGGCATCTGCGGATCCCACATGGAAAAATTCGCGCCGAGAGAATTCGAAAAAATGACGACAGCGGCGCCGTCGGGACCGGACAGCGCGTAATTGACACGCAAATCCGGAAGCGTTGCTGTGGGCATCGGTTCACTCCGCGTGCCGCGCCGATTTCGACCGGGACGAGGCGTGCGATTTCAACACGGTGTCGATCATTCGGCTGGATTCGCCCAAATATTGTTGCGGATCGAAAAGCTTTTCGAGCTCTTGCGCGTTTAAATGCCTGGTGACGGCGGGATCGCTGGCGAGAACTTCGCG
>DASPVY010000034.1:0-6741 GCA_035622115.1 Candidatus Acidiferrales bacterium | reverse complement strand
GTAGAAGCCGGGGTGGCTATACCACCCCCACGGATGCACGCCATGGAACCACGGGCCGGCGCCGATGAAGACGCCACCGACGAACCAATCAGGTCCGTAGAACCCATACGGCGCGCAAGCATACGGGTAGTAGTTGTAGTAACCGTAGGCGCAGACCGGCGCGGGGCCAATCGCCACCGGGCCGCCAACGCCGACTGCCACCGGGCCGACTCCGATGCCGACGCCGACGCGGACTTGCGCATTTGCATTCGGCGCCGCGAGGAGCGCCAGAGCGAAAATTCCGACTACTGCGAAGATCTTTAGGGTTTTCATGTTCGGACCCCTTTCTGAGATCCTTTCGTTGCTATCTCTCGAACTTCAGCCTGGTAAAGGCAACGGGCGTGCCAAACTGGTTTGACCGAAGCGACCAATGCTAAAGCTAATGGCTTCAGCCCATTAGCGCAGCCTGGCTTGGGCCGGACGCTCGTAACGCGGTGCGCGGCAGTGGTGAATCTCAAGCGAAGCTGGTGGATTTCAACCATTTCAAATCAACTCAGCGTGGCGCCGACTGAAAAACGAAGGCTGGGCGGGTGGAAAACGAGTGTGGCGACGCGCGCAATCGCCGGCACACGACAAAGTGGGAGACACTCTGAAATTCGCGTTTCGTTTGCCTCGCGCAGAAACAGGCGCGCCTTTCTTGAGCTGTGCGTGACGCAGATTGAAAATTCGGCGGGAAGTCCATATCATCGAACGACCACGCCGGAGTGGCGGAACTGGCAGACGCGCGAGACTCAAAATCTCGTGGTACTTAGTACCGTGTGGGTTCGACCCCCTCCTCCGGCACCAACCAACGTTGCGAAATAATCTGCGGAACACAAAAAATGCGACCGACCCTACATCGCGCGGCATGGAAAGGCCCCGCACAAATCGCGGGCGGTCCGTCTTACCGGTATGCCGAATTTCAAATCACTGCGGACGGGACGAGAACGACGAAAAACTGCGCATCAAACATGATGACGGACCCCCCAAAGATAGAGGCCGGAAATGAACTCCGGCCTCCGGGAATGAGATCCTTCAAACCAGAACGAGTGAAACCGGGACTATTGAGAAGGCAACGAGTCGAGATCGCCAGCGATCCCGCGGTTGGAGCTTCCGGCCGTTGTGTCCACTAGAAAACCTTCGCCGGGGCTGGCCAGATAGAAGGCAACCGAATCGGCGAAATTATTCGCGAAGCCGTTGGCAATGTTGATGGTGCCGCGGCCTGTTGAAGGATCGAACGTGACGGCATCGCTGCGGAGAGAAAGATGTGGAAGCGTGATGCCGGCGCTGCTGGCGTCCCACGCAAGCGAGGCGTGCGTGAAATTTTCAATCGCGAGAGTGCCAGTCACAGAAACGGGGCCGAGCACCGAGGCCCGCAAGTCAAAGCCGGACGCACGGAAGGCGCTTGAAGCGTTCGCGGTTGACGGAGCGAAGGGCATCGTCTGCCGTTGCGCGACACCGAGCTGGCGCGTGTGCGTCGTGGCGGAAGCCGTCTCCATCAGCAAGAGACGCGACTCGGAAACGACGTAGAAAACAAAGGGCGAGTTTTTCGCAGGCGTCGCGAGCGTGAACGTGCCGCGGCCAGTCGCATCGGGCGGCGCAGTGATGCGGCCGGAGACTTGGGCCGAGGTGAAAATCGGGCCGATGCCGGACTCGCTCGAATCGGCAATGCCCGAAAGAATTGAGTTCGATTCGATAGCCAGCTTGCCGTCGGTTGCCAGGCAATCGGCTGAATTCGACTCCAATTTAAATGCAAAGTCGCCAGAAATTTTCTCGGCGGCGAACGCGGAGCTGTCCTGGCGAAGCAAGCGGCCAGAGATGGCGACGCCGTTTACTTCTGACCCCGTAATCACGCCGGAAAGCGCGTCGGCCGCGAGAGCGAATGAGAACGCGAGCGGACGATCAGAGCCAGGCATTGCGGCCGCAAGCGAGATTGTGCCATGCATATCGGAATCGAGCGTGTAAGCGCCCGTGACGCCCACGATCCTCACACTCGGCGCATGATTTTGATTGAGGTCGATCGAACCGGCGGTGATATTTCCGGCTCCGTCCATCTTGACGCTGCCTACTGCGCCGAGCGTTTCTCCCGAAGCGTCGAAGCCAGAGAATTGGATGGCGAACTGGCCATTCAGCGTGGACATCGACGATGCCGAGATTGTGAAAGTATCCGTAGCCGTACCGACGGCTGTGTCGGACGGAGTGGCTGTGATCGTAACGGAGTTCGGGCTCGGCGGGGCGGTCGGCGCCTGATACGTCACGGAGCTTGAATAGCCGCTATTCGAAGCGGTCGAAAGAGTGCCGGCGCCGGTTGCAGGCGAGATCGTCCAACTGATTCCTGCCGTGTAGCCGTAACTCGATGGAGTGGTGGCGGTAAAGGTGTAACTTGCGCCGGCTTGAAGCGTGGTCACGGAATTCGTGATTGATGCGGTGACTCCGCTGCCGCCACCCGAGCCGCTGCCACTGCTGCTGCCATAGCCCTTGCCGCAACTTGAATTCAACACCATGAGGAACAGGACACCGATAATCACCGTGCAATGCTTCATAACGCCTCCCCTCCAACGCGAAACGAACATTCGGACGTGCGTTCCGCAAGTGTGCAACGACACGAGATTGCTTCAGGACGCGGCGGGACTTGTCATCCGCGCGTACCAGAATTGTCAAATGCTTGTCGAAAGATTTTCCGGTCGCGGAGACAAGAAAGCGCGGGGCATTGGGCAGGATATCAACACAGTAAATCGGCGATTAACTCTTGCGACACGCCAGTCAGCGGGCATTGACGCGCTGCGCGCAAGGACCTAGCATCGCTGATAGGCAGCAGGCGCGTCTTGTAGCAACTCGGGATTCCAACGCTCGCGCCGTTCGGCCCAAGAAACATCCCCTTCCGGCAAACGAGTAGTTCATGGCAAGAGCGAATCGAGAGTTTCAATCCGGATCATCGCAGGGCCTTGAAGAGGCTTTGCACTCTTCGCAAGAGCCGTACCGGCTCCTGTTCGAAAAAAATCCGCGTCCTATGTGGGTGTACGACCTTGAAACTCTCGAGTTCCTTGCGGTTAACGAAGCGGCTACGGGTGTGTACGGCTACTCGCAGGCTGAATTTCTGCAAATGACAGCGAAAGACATTCGACCGAGCGAAGAGCTCGCCGCATTTATTGCCGATGCGTCGCGCGTTCACACTGGCCTCGAGAATTCGGGGGTGTGGACGCACCGAAGAAAGGACGGCAGCGAATTTTCGGTTGAAGTCATTTCGAATGAGCTGGAGTTTGCCGGGCGCCCGGCGAGGCTTGTTTCGGTCACGGACATTACGGAGCGGAAACGGGCTGAGGAGACACTCCAGACTCGCGAGCACGAAATGGCCGAAGCACAGTCCATCGCGCACATCGGATCGTGGAGCTGGGACTTAGCAACAAACTCGATCAAGTGGTCCGCAGAAATGTACCGAATCTACGGCTTCGATCCTGAGAGTTTCGTTCCGACGCTTGAATCTCTGGCGAAATGCGTTCATCCCGATGACGCCGAGCAGCGCGAAAAGAAGATGCGCGACTTGACTGCCGGGCAGTCGTTCCAGCCGTATACGTACCGGCTCATCCCGCCGGGCGGAACGGAACGAACGGTGCAGGTGATGGGGATTGCCATCGAACGCGACGCGAAGGGCAATCCTTTCCGGCTGACAGGCCTGGTGCAAGACGTGACGGACCGTACAAACGCGGAAGAGAAACTCGCGCAACTGGCGTCAATCGTGGAATCGTCCAGCGACGCGATCATCGGCAAGACGCTTAGCGGAACGATTACCAGCTGGAACGCGGGCGCGGCGAGACTTTACGGTTACTCGGCCAGCGAGATTGTGGGGCGGCCAATCAACGCTCTCGTTCCGCCCGAACTGCAGAACGAAGTGCCTCAGATCATCGAACGAATGCGGCGCGGTGAAGTTATCGAGCACTACGAAACGGTACGAGTGAGAAAGGACGGCCAACGAATCGATGTTTCGGTGACGGTTTCGCCGATGTACGACGCGAACGGAAAAATCGTCGGCGCTTCCGCGATTGCCCGGGACATCACCGAACGGAAAAAACTGGAGCAAAGATTTTCGAAGGCCTTCAACGCCAGTCCGGTATCGATGACCATCAGCGCGCTCTCGGACGGCCAGTTCATCGACGCGAACGACAGCTATTTGCGAATCACCGGTTATCGCCGCGACGAGGTGATCGGCAGGACGTCCGAGGAATTGAAATTCTGGTCGAGTGAAGGCGATCGTGCGCGACTCCGCAACGTGATCGAGCGGGAGGGCTCGATTCGCGACATGGAAATCAAGTTTTTGACAAAGTCGGGCGAGCACCGCGCCGGTTTGTTGTCAGCGGAAATCATCGATGTCGGCGAGCGGAAGTGCGTGCTCGCGGTGACGAAGGACATCACGGAACAGACGCTGCTGGAAAACCAGCTTCGGCAAGCGCAAAAGATGGAAGCGATCGGTCAACTCTCGGGCGGAATCGCGCACGACTTCAACAATCTCCTGGGCGTGATTCTCGGGTACGGCGAGGATTTGGAAGACCGTCTGAACGGGGACGCAGCTTTACAAAAAAAGGCCACGCAAATTCGAAAGGCGGGAGAGAAGGCCGCTGCGTTGACGAAACAACTCCTGGCGTTCAGCCGCCAGCAAGTGTTGAATCTGCGCTCGCTCAACCTGAACGAGATCGTGACGGATATCGAAAAGATGCTGCAGCGGCTGATCGGTGAAGATATCGATCTCGGCGCGAAGCTCGACCCGGATCTGGGGCGAGTGAAGGTCGACCAGAGTCAAATCGAGCAAGTGATTGTCAATCTGGCGGTGAACGCCCGGGATGCCATGCCGGACGGCGGAAAGTTGACGATTGAGACGGCCAACGTCGAGCTCGACGAAACCTATGCGCGCAAACACCCTCCGCTGCGGGCCGGTCCGCACATCATGCTGGCTGTGACAGACACGGGCACGGGAATGGATGCAGCGACGCAGAACCGCATTTTCGAGCCGTTTTTCACGACCAAGGATCTGGGAAAAGGCACGGGACTCGGCCTCGCCACGGTGTATGGAATCGTGAAGCAGAGCGAAGGCTTTATCTGGGTCTACAGCGAGCTTGGGCGCGGAACAACATTTAAAATTTACTTCCCGCGATTCGATGAACACGTTCCCACGAACGTCGAAATTGCGGAGGCTGCGCCGGTGGCGAGAGGTACGGCGACGATCCTGCTCGTGGAGGATGAGGAAGCCCTGCGGACGTTTACTCGCGAACTTCTGGAAGACAATGGCTACAAGATTCTGGAAGCCGCGAATGGCGAGCGAGCCCTCGAGATCGCGCATAGCTTTCAGGGCACGATTCACCTCCTGCTGAGCGACGTGGTGATGCCGGGAATGAGCGGGCCGGAACTCGCAGGGGCCCTGGCTCAATCGCGGCCGGAGTTGAAAGTATTACTCACGTCCGGATACACGGGCCACGCTGCTGTCCGGCGGGGCCTGCTGGATTCCACGGCGGACATTCTTCAAAAGCCGTTCACGCGGCAAGTATTGTTGCGCCGCGTGCACGACGCACTGAAAAAATCCCACCAACCACGTGAATCCCAGACTGAAAGCGACGGCTAGCGCAGCGGATGGGCCTGGAAGAATTTCCAGATAATGTCGTTCGCGTCGAAATCGCGGCTCGTCTTGCCGATGATAAGCGCAGGAAGATATTGCCTTCCTCCGGGCCACGTGTGGCCACCACCAACAACCGAATAAAGAGCGACTTCGGCGTTATCACGGCAGCCAGAGTAGATTTCATGGCGAGTTTCGAAGCCGCCGGAAGATTCGCCGTGAAAGGAATCGCGCACGGGAGTGGCGGGGCAGGCGTCGATGCGCGCCCAGGATTGAACCGAATCGCGCGCCGAAAGAATTCTTCCGCTCGAGCCGTGGCGCACTTGGCCGCCGTCGTAGGGGACCAGGGGATCGTCGGTGCCGTTGATTTCAAGAACGGAGACCGGGCGCGAGGGATGACAGTTTTCCGAAAGCGTGGCCGAAAATGTGGCGCCGACGGGAGCCACAGCGGCAATCCGCGCGGAGAGTTCGCAGGCGAGACGATAGGACATGAAGCCGCCGTTGGAGAGGCCGCTGGCGTACACTCGCGAAGTGTCGACAGAGTAAGTGGATTCGAGCCTGTCGAGCATGGCGGAGAAGAATGCAACGTCGTCAACGCCATCGCGTTCAGCGGGAGAATCTCCGCGGCCATCGGCCCAGCTTCGGCTGATGCCGTTGGGATAGACGGCGATGATGCCGTTGCGATCGGCGAAATTATCGAAGTAGGCGATGCGCTCCATGCCGGGGCCCGTGCCGGTGCGGCCGTGGATCACGAAGACCAGCGGCCAGCGATTCGAAGTTGAATAGTATTTCGGCAAATGGACATAAAAATTGCGCGAGCGGCCGCCGGATTCCAGCGTGTATTTCGGATCGTGAGGGATCGCGCAGGCCGTGGAAGCCAGAGCCGCTGCGACGGCCAGGATCAAAAACGAGAGCCGGCGCATGTCAGCCCTTAGATGTAAAACGCGCTAGCAGGCTGCCGAGCGAGCGCGCTTCCGGCATTTTGAGCAGAGAAGTCCCGCCGAGGTAGATGATGCCGTACGGAATCAGTACGGCGGCCGCGAGAGGAATGGGCGCGTGGGGTCCGACGAGGCGGCGGACGCCAAGTGCAGCCGCGGCCGCGACGATGGCGATAGTCCAAA
>DASPVY010000033.1:0-3284 GCA_035622115.1 Candidatus Acidiferrales bacterium | reverse complement strand
CCGCCGAACGCATCATCTCCAACCGCGCCGACAGGAAGCACTTTCGCGCCGAGATCGGCGAGATTGTTGAGCGCGTTCGCGCCGCCACCGGGATATGCGCGCGTCTGTCTATGGCGCAGAATCAGGACCGGAGCTTCGCGCGAAACGCGCGATATCTCGCCGGACACGAACTGATCGAGGACGAGATCGCCGACCAGCGCGATCGTTTGCCCTGAAAACGCCGCGACGATGTCGAGCAAGCGGGTCAAGTCAGGAATCGCGGATGCGACTACTGGCACTGCGTCCCGCTGCTTTTTCTGGACGGCGCTCAAACCAGCTCCTGGAGAATTATTTCCACCGCATCCGCCAAATTCTCAGCAACGTAATCGGGCTGGCGCGGCCAATGCGCGCGATTCCATTCATATTCTCCGCGTCCGTAGCCGGATAAAACCAGAATCGTGCGGCAGCCGCTCTCCTGGCCCATGCGAATGTCGTTGTAACGGTCGCTCACAAGGACAGAACCCCGGATGCTCAAACCGTGCTCGCGCGCCGCCTGTTCGAGCATGCCGGGAAGCGGCTTCCGGCATGGGCACGCATCCTCGCGAACGTGCGGGCAGTAGTATACGGCGTCCACGTGGGCGCCGCCGGCCGCAAGTTCGGCGCTCATCTTATCGTGCATCTGCTCGACCAGAGATTCAGGGAAAAATCCGCGTGCCACGCCGGACTGATTGGTGACCACGATCACCGGCACACCTGCAGCATTCAATTGACGAATGGCGCGCGCTGCGAAGGGATAGACGGCGAACCGGCTGAGATGGTTCGCATAACCGACTTCCTCGGCTATGGTTCCGTCGCGATCGAGAAAAACGGCGCGACGATTCTTTTCCGGATTTGATTTGGCAGGCGTCATTTCTCGTTCAGCGATGCGCGCCCGAGCCATTGCGCCGCCGCGTCCTCGACGAATTGCACTTCGATGCTTGTCATGCACCGGTGGTCAACCGGGCAGCGGCGCAAGAAACAGGGGCTGCACGAAGGAGCGCGACGCACCAGCGTGCGGCGCGGCGTGACCGGAGCGGTGCCGTTGGGATCCGTCGAGCCAAAAATTGCCACAACCGGAATACCTGTCGCTGCGGCCACGTGCATCGCGCCCGAGTCGTTGCCGATGAACAGATCGCACGTAGAAAAATAGGCTGGCAGATCTTCGATGGAAGTTTCGCCGGCGAGATTCACGGGGCGGTAGCGCATGCCCGAAGCGATGCGTCCAGCAATATCGCGTTCGGAAGGCGCGCCGAAAAGTACCACATCGGCGCCATAACGGGCAATTAAGCGGTCGCTGAGCCGGGCAAAACGCTCCGCAGGCCAACATTTTGCAGATCCATACGCGGCCCCGGGCGCGAAAGCGATTCGGGGATATGAGGGCCGCGCGCCCGCTGCGATGATTTGTTTTGCTGCGCGCGCGCGGTCCTCCGGCGACACCTGCAGTCGAATCTCGTCGAGTTGACGCGGTAATTGGGCTATCCAACCCGCTCGGCGCAGCAATTCGAGGTAATAGAAACTTTCGTGGAGCGGAATCTCGCCGTCAGTGGGAACGGGAACCGCTCTTGTAAGCAGCCAGCTGCGACCGTCGCGCGCGTAGCCGATGCGCTCGGGAATATTCGCGCGTGAAACGAGGAACGCCGCGTGAAAAGCGTTTTGAAGCAGAATCGCAATGTCGAAATTCCGGCCTCGTAACGCCGACACGGGATCCGGAAGGTCTTCGAGAACGAGCAGTTCATTCGCTAGGCCCTGACCGCGATAGAGCGCCGAAACCCAACGCCGCGCAAGGATGGTGATCTCGGCTTTCGGCTGCCGCTCGCGGATCGCTTGCAGCGCCGGGATCGAAAGGATCGCGTCGCCAACCCAGTTCGTGGCCCGGACAAGAATCTTCACGTGACAATCTCCGGCCGGCGCACCTTCAGTATCGCGCGCGCTGATCGCCAAAAGCCCTCCGCGTCGTGAACCTCCAGAGAAGCGTTGCAGACAAACAGTGGCAAATCGAATGAACCAGCATCCCGGAGATTGAATGAGTCCTTCTGAGTGCAGACAAGCGAATCAGCGCCGGCATCGCACGCCTGCGTCATCAAGCGCTTCGCGTCGGCCCGAGAGAACTTGTGATGATCGGGAAATGCAGCATGGCCGGCGAGTGAAACGCCCCATTCGCGAAGATTTTCGAAAAATGCGGACGGATTACCGATCGCGGCAAATGCAAAGAACTTGTGGGGCGACGCGGCGGCGCCGGTCTCGACCGCGTTCAGTTCGCGACTATCTAACCGCATCGTCGCGTAAAAAATCGGCGCCTTCGATAAATATCGCCGAATCACACCCTCGATTGCGGGCGCTCGAACGCCGCGCGTGATCAGGATGATATCCGCGCGTCGCATCGCGGAATGTGGTTCACGGAGGTGGCCTGCCGGCAGAAGATGGCCCTCTCCAAACGGATTCGTGGCGTCGATCAAGAGTATATTCAAATCGCGCGCAAGCTGTAGATGCTGGAAACCATCATCGAGAACGAACCAGTCAAAACCGCCTCTCGCAAGCTCTTGACCGGCAGCAAAGCGATCCGGCCCGACACCCATCGCGAAATGCGTCGACGCGTTGGGTTGCGATGACAAGCGGCTGTAAGCGACGCAGGTTTCATCGCTCAAGCCGGCCATCGTCTCGGCGTGTTTCGCGATTGATAATTCGCCGGCGCCGGACAAAACGCCCCGAAATTTGCCACGATAGCCGCGCGTCAGAATCGCTACATGATTGCCGCGTGCGATCAGTTCGCTCGTCAGCCAAATGACGAAAGGCGTCTTGCCCGTTCCGCCGACGGTGAGATTTCCGACGCTGATCACAACTCCAGGAAGTCTTTTCGCGCGGGCGATTCCCTTTCGATAGCTCCAGGCGCGAAAACGCGTTAGAGCTCCATATGGTATGGCAAGTGGCCGCAGGAGCGCGCGCATGCGCGTCACGCCACGCCCTGATCCGGCAGGAGAACCTCAGCGATGCGCTTGAGCGAACGAGCTGTCGCGCCGCGATTCTTCTCGGCA
Source organism: Candidatus Acidiferrales bacterium (assembly GCA_035622115.1). Lineage (GTDB taxonomy): Bacteria > Acidobacteriota > Terriglobia > Acidiferrales > UBA7541 > Palsa-147. The sequence continues at coordinate 234 of DASPVY010000033.1, read as the reverse complement.
AGCGACTTCGCGCGCTCACCCATCCGATCGCGCGCAGCGGCGTCGCGGATGAGCTGAACCCACGTTTTACCCAGTTGATCGCCGTTGCGAACCTGCAGGCCAGCGCCTTCGCTTAGAAACTGTTGCGCGACGTCACGGAAGTTTTCCATCGAAGGTCCGAACACGGGCGGGCGGCCAAACCACGCAGGCTCAATGATGTTGTGCCCTCCGGCGTGCACGAGCGATCCGCCAACG
>DASPVY010000032.1:0-3880 GCA_035622115.1 Candidatus Acidiferrales bacterium | reverse complement strand
GCCCATGTGATACTGGGGGCCTTCGACAATCGCAATTTTGCAAGACGCGCGAGCGGCGGCATCATTCAGTTCAAGCGAAGGCGTCACAGCCGCATCGAGATAGCCGATGTGCGCGTAGGCGTCAGCGATGCGCAACCAAGCGGCATCAAGTTTGGTTCCATCCGCGAGTTCGCCATCTTTTAAGCCGACCAGAGAATTGAGATCGCCAGCCGAAATCGCAGCGCTGCCTGTCCAGGTGGCTCCGCCCCACTTATATACGGGCCCCGCCTGCACGGGAATGATTGCGGTGACGCTCTGGCTCGGTGGCTGGTTCGGTTCGCCGGAGAAACGCGCGGCCGGCTCGCCCATTATTGCGTGCAAGTGGCCGCTGGCTTCGTAAAGCGGGCGCACCTGCTCGAACGTGAAGGTCTCGATCGCGTAACGGGAATATGGGTGCCCGATCAACTGGTTTAGGCTCTGATGAACGGCGCGGTCTTCGTCGGCAAGCGCGTCGGTGAAAAAAACCGCTTCAATCGGTAGCTGCGGGCCATCGAGTTGAAACTCCTGAACCAGCTGGTCGCTGCCAGGAGCGCGTAAGACGCGATGAGTCACCGAGCCGCTGATCTTGACGCCATCCAGAAGTTTCGTGAGCGCCTGAGCCACGTCGTCGACGACCGTTCCTTCCGAGGGGACGCGCCCGTCATAGAACGGAACGGCTTTCGCGAGGGACTGAGAAATCAGCTCGTTCGGCAACCACGGGAAATTATCGAAATACGCCGGGATTACGGGAGCATCCGCGAGCGAAAGTTCAACGACAATGCCTTGGGGTGTCGCTTCATAGCGATAATTCACGTTGGCGAATTCGCCCGTTTGCGCCAGGCGATCGGCTGCGGCCTGCAGATCGGAGGGATGCAGCGTCTGGCCCTTTTGAAGGTTGATTGTCGCTGCGATCGCGTCCGACGAAAATCGCTGCGAGCCCGTGACGCTGATCTTTGCCAGCGGGCCGTTGATTTCAGTGCCGGGAATCTCCTGGGCCGCGGCGGCCAGCGAAGTTCCCAGGAAAATCAGAACGCCCAGAACTGTGCGCGCAATCGGGAATCCACGCATGCCGATATTCTAGGCGAAACCGCGCGATATCGAAAATCGAGGCGCGCCGGAGATCAGCCGCGGCACGGGCGCCGACGTGGAGTTGGCTATTCAACCGTGACGGATTTTGCCAGATTCCGGGGCTGGTCGACATCACAGCCGCGATATATGGCGATGTGGTAGGCGAGCAATTGCAAAGGGACGATTTCGAGAATCGGCGCGAAGATTTCAGGAGCCGAACCGATTTCGATGACGTGCTGCGAAGATTCGCGGGCAATGCGATCGCCATCCGTGACGATCGAAATGACGATGCCGTCCCGAGCGCGGACTTCCTGAAGATTCGAGACCGTTTTCTCGTAGCGCTGAAGCGAGGCAGGATCGAAGTCGTCTCGCGTGGCAATGATGACGACGGGCAACTCGCCGTCAATCAGCGCGTTCGGTCCGTGTTTCATCTCTCCGGCGGGATATCCTTCGGCGTGAATATAGGAAATTTCCTTGAGTTTGAGTGCGCCTTCGAGCGCGATGGGATAATGTATGCCACGTCCGAGGTAGAGGAAATCCTTCGTGCGGAAAAACTGATGCGCGAGGTCGCTGCATTCTTTGTCGCGGCGCAGAATGGCATCCATTTTCTGAGGAATATTTGTCAATTCCTGCATCAATCTTTGCGCTTCGTCCGAAGGCAACGTGCCGCGCACCTCGCCCAGATAGATGGCGAAAACAGCCAGCGCGGTAAGCTGAGCGGTAAACGCTTTCGTTGAAGCAACCCCGATTTCCGGCCCTGCGTGCGTGTAGATGGTCCCGTTCGCCTCACGGGTGAGCATTGAGCCCACAACGTTGCAAATTCCGATGGTTTTGGCGCCGTCTGCTTTCGCCTCGCGCTGCGCGGCCAGAGTATCCGCCGTTTCGCCGGACTGGCTGATGGCGATGACGAGCGTTCGCGCGTCTACGATCGGATCGCGGTAGCGAAATTCGCTGCCGTAATCCACTTCGACAGGCAAACGGGCAAGCTTCTCGATCATGAATTTGCCCGCGAGGCCGGCGTGCCAGCTTGTTCCGCAGGCGACGATCTTGATATTCGTGAAGCCGCGAAACTCGCCTTCGGTGATATCGATGGAATCCAGGAACACTTTGCCGGTGTCGAGCGAAATTCGTCCAAGAAAAGTGTCGCGGACCGCGCGCGGCTGCTCGAAGATTTCCTTCTGCATGAAATGCTTGAAGCCGCCCTTTTCCGCCATGATCGGATCCCAGGAGATATGCTGGAGCGGGCGCTCCACGGGGTTGCCGTCGGCGTCGGTAACGTGAACGCCGTTTGGCGTGATTACGGCGATGTCGCCGTCGGCGAGGAAAAACATGTCCCGCGTGTGATGCAGGAGCGCGGGCGTGTCGCTGGCGACGAAATATTCTTTATCGCCGAGACCCACGACGGAAGGCGGCCCGAGCCGGGCGGTGACGATCTTGTTCGGATCGCGCGTGGAAATCACGGACAGCGCGTAAACGCCAGAGAGCCGCTTTACGGTCTGCCGGACAGCCTCTTCGAGCGGCCGATTCTTCAAATATTTTTCAACAAGGTGAGCGATGACCTCGGTGTCTGTCTCGGTCTTGAATATGTGGCGTTCGCGCAGAAGTTCGTGCTTCAAATCGAGGTAGTTCTCGATGATGCCGTTATGGACGACGACAACTTCGCCGGTGCAATCCTGATGTGGATGGGCGTTTTCTTCCGTCGGACGTCCATGAGTCGCCCAACGCGTGTGCCCGATCCCGTATGTGCCTTCGATCGGAGAGTCGCGAAGAACGCCTTCGAGGTTTTGGAGTTTGCCCGACGCTCGGCGGATTTCCAGTTTGCCGTTCTGGCTGACGACGGCGATGCCCGCGGAATCGTACCCACGGTATTCGAGACGATGGAGGCCGTCAAGAATCAGCGGAACGACTTTCTTAGAGCCGATGTAACCGACAATTCCACACACGCGGAAGAACTCCCTGTCAGAGCTTCGAAGAAAGCCCGGCGAAGCTCCTGGTAAATCAGGCTAGCATATTTTGCACCGAGGGGAAGTCGCGGGACGCACATGCATTCTGCGCGCGCACCGTGGGCGCTATTCGAGGATTTCGAAACGGAATTCCTCGATCACCGGGTTAGTCAAGACACTGCTGGCGATCTTTTCGACCTGCTGCTGTGCCTCGGCCTTGGTCATTCCGTCAAACTGCAGTACGAAGAATTTTCCCTGGCGCACGTCCTGCACTTTCGCGAAGCCCAGCGACGTCAATGCGTGCTGGATGGTCTGGCCCTGCGGGTCGAATACGGTTTGCTTCAGCATCACCCAGACGTGTGCTTTCATCGGCGTCTCACAATAGGTCCAATTTTCGACCGGCGGCGCGAAATCGTTCAAGCAGCGGGCGCTTTTCTTCCGGCGGCAGGAATGAATTTAAAAATCCTGCCTCCGCGAGCTTCATGATTTGAAAGTCCGAAAGGCCGAGCGCCGCGGCGTTCGAATATTCAGCCAGCAAATTCGTGCCGAACATGGCGGGGTCATCGGTCGAAATCGTCACTACGACGCCTTTCTCCACAAAGTCTTTCAATGGATGGTCCGAAAGCTGTGCGTTAGCGTTGCCGGTCTGCCGGGCGAGCGCGCCGGTCCGAATGTTGCTTGTGGGACACATCTCGAGCGGTATGCGCAAGGTCGCGATACGCTCAACCAAGGCGGGATCGTGCATGGCGGCGATTCCGTGCCCGATGCGCTCGACGCCCAGAAAATCTATCGATTCCTGAACGATTTCGGGCCCGCCGATTTCGCCTGCATGAATCAGCACATGCAAGCCT
>DASPVY010000031.1:0-4482 GCA_035622115.1 Candidatus Acidiferrales bacterium | reverse complement strand
GAAGATCTGCCGCCCATCGTGGTGATGACGGGCTGGGGCAGCGTCAGTCTGGCCGTCGACGCGATGCAGCACGGCGTGGGAGATTTCGTCGAGAAACCCTGGTCGAATGCGCGGCTGCTCAGCACTCTTGAAAAACAGGTGACGCTCGGACGCCAGCGGCGCCAGGCTCGCCGCCACGCCCGTGAAGACGAGCTGCGGCGAATCGAAATCGCCGAGAAGCTGCGAAAACAGGAACGCGAAATTGAAGAGGCGCTGAGAATTCAGCAGGGGCTTTTGCCGTCTGAGATCCCGCAGGCGGCAGGGTACGAAATTGCGGCGACGTGGCGCCCGGCGCGCGTGGTGGCGGGAGATTATTTCGATGTTCTGCGATTTGACGCGGACACCATCGCATTCTGCATCGCCGACGTCGCGGGCAAAGGACTGCCGGCAGCTCTCTTGATGTCGAACCTTCAAGCCTCCGTGCGCGGGCTCGCGTCCAAGTCGCTCGCGCCCGACAAGCTGTGCGAAGACATCAATAAACTGATGTGCAAGAACACTACCGACGGACGATTCATAACGTTTTTCGTGGCCGTGCTCGAAGAGCGGAATCGCCGCCTGCGCTATTGCAACGCCGGACACCCGGCCCCGTTCATCCTAGAGGGCCAGTCTGCGCCGAAGCGGCTTGAAGAAGGCGGAGGCGTGCTGGGCTTGTTTCCGGAAGCGCGGTGGACCGCTGGCGAGGTGTTTCTGAGCGCTGGCGAGAGCCTCGTCCTTTTCACCGATGGCGTGCTCGAGGCCCACGACAAAAGCGGCGACGAGTTTGGCGAGAGCGGCGTGCTGAAAAGCGCGGGAAGCGGCAGGGAGCGCAGCGCGCAAGCTCTGCTCGGCAGAATCATGAGCGGCGTCGCGGATTTTGCCGATGGCGAACTGGAAGACGACGCCACCGTTTTGGTTCTGACCGTGAATGACGCGAAAGCGGGCAACGCGCCGTCGCAGTCGCGGGATTCCCGACGATGAAAACCTTCTGGCACGACGTGGTCTATGCTGTGCGAATGCTGCGAAAGAGCCCGGGATTCACGATTGTCGCCGTGCTGACTCTCGTTCTCGGGATCGGCGGAAACGCCACGGTGTTCAGCTGGATTCGCGGCGTTCTGATGAATCCGCTCCCCGGCATCTCACATGCGGACCAGTGGGTGGCTGCCGAAACGGTGATGCCGAATGGCGAGTTCCACACCAGCTCGTATCCCGATTACAAAGATTATCGCGATCAGAATCACGTCTTTTCGGATTTGATCTGCTTCGAATTCATCGGCGCGGACTTGAACTTCCTCGACACTCAGCCGTCCGAGCGCGTTTGGGGAATGCTGGTCACCGAGAACTATTTCGATGCGCTGGGAGTCCGGCCGGAACTGGGCGCGACGTTTCACGCCGATAAAAACCAGGCCCTGAATTCAGATCCGTACATCGTCTTGAGCTACGGGCTCTGGCAGCGGCAATTCGGCGCAGATCCCAACATCGTCGGCCGCGTGGTGCACGTCAATTCGCATCCGTTCACGGTGATTGGCGTTGCGCCGCAGGGGTTCTACGGAACGATCGTGGGAGTCGCGTCGGGATATTGGGTGCCGATGATGATGCAACCTCAGGCGCTTCCGGGCGAAGACATCGAGGAGCGCACGCCTACTTTCGTTCACATCATGGGACGCCTGCGGCCCGGCGTGACCCTGGCGCAAGCGCAGGCCGAAATGAGCTCGATTGCGAAGCATCTGGCGCAGGAAAACCCGAACAAGAGCAAGAACATCGGAATTGCCATCGCGCCGGTGTGGAAGGCGCATTACGGCGTGCAGGATTTCCTGCGCAGTGTGCTCGGATTCCTGATGATCGCCGCGGCGCTGGTCCTGCTGATCGGCTGCGTGAACGTGGCTAATCTGCTTCTCTCTCGCGCAACTTCACGAGAGCGCGAGATGGCCATCCGCGCGGCGATGGGCGCTGGCCGGGAACGGCTGGTGCGCTTGATGCTTAGCGAAAGCCTTGTCCTGGCATTGGCGGGCGGCGCCGGCGGCGTGGTGGTTGCGCTGTGGGGCGTGAATCTTCTAAAGCTCTTCGCGCCGAACTCGCATTTGCCGGTGGCGTTCGCGGCGGGCGTGGATGGACCGGTGCTCGCGTTTACGCTCATTTTGTCGCTCGCAACCGGGATCGTATTCGGACTCGTTCCGGCGTGGCGCGCGTCGAAAACGGATTTGAATCAATCCCTGAAGGAAGGCGGGCGCACCGCCGGCTCCGGCGGCGCCCACCGGCTGCGCGACATTCTCGTTGTTTCCGAAATCGCTCTGGCCACCGTTCTGCTCGCGACCGCGGGGCTGCTGATTCGAAGCCTCCGCAGCGCCGAAGCCGCTGGACCGGGATTCAACGTGAATCATGTCGCTGTGGCTGCCTTCGATTTGCGCGGCAATGGTTACACCAGCGAGCGCGCGACACTCTTTTTCGATCAATTGCTCGAGCGTCTTCGTGCTCTGCCCGGAGTTCAGTCCGCCAGCTCCGAACGATACGTGCCTCTGTGGTTCACCGGCCAGTCCTACACTTTCGTTCAAGTTCAAGGCTACACCCCGGGATCGAACGAAAACATGCGCATCGATCTCAATGTGGTCGGCGCCGATTATTTTCGCACCACCCAGATTCCGCTGGCCTCCGGCCGCGACTTCAATGAAAGCGACCGCGACGCCGCTCCAAAAGCCATGATCGTCAACCAGACGATGGCCAATCGCTTCTGGCCGGGCGTGGATCCGGTTGGACACGAAGTTCGGCTCTGGGGCGAGTGGTGGACCGTGGTTGGCGTGGCGCGCGACATCAAGTATCACCGGATGAATGAAGGGCCGGAATCGTTTATGTATTTGCCCGTGCTCCAAACCGATGACACCGACGCCAACATTCTCGTGCGTTCGGATTTGCCCGCGGCTGCGGTGATCGGAATGGTGCGGGACGTTGCAAGCTCGCTCGATGCCAAAGTGCAGCCGATGGAAAGCGACGATCTGGCCGAGCTGCTGAAAAGTTCCATGTTTGCGAATCGCACTGCGGCCGCAATCGCCTCCCTTCTCGGCGGCCTGGGGGTTTTTCTTGCAGCACTCGGGATTTACGGAGTGCTGTCCTACACGGTGAGCCAGCGTTTGCGCGAAATCGGCGTGCGCATCGCCTTGGGCGCGCAACGGAAAGACGTGCTGCGGCTTGTTGTCGGAGCAGGACTCAGGCTGGCGGCCATCGGCGCGATGCTGGGCGCGGCTGCGGCGCTGGCGCTCACCCGGGAAATGAGCAGTTTGCTTTTCGGCGTGAGCGCGACGGACCCGGCTACGTTCGTCGCGGTACTCGCGCTGGTCGGCATCGCGGCGGCGCTTGCGGCATACATACCGGCTATGCGTGCGATGCGCGTCGATCCGATGGTCGCGCTGAGGTACGAGTGAGGTTCGAGATGGGCAGATAACGACGCCCGGCCGGCGAGTCTAAAATGAAAACATTGTTACAAGATATTCGGTACGGCATCCGGACGTTTGTGAAGAATCCGTGGTTCACTCTGATCGCGGTCGCCACGCTGGCGTTGGGAATCGGCGTGAATACCGCGGTGTTCTCCGTCGTAAACGGCGTGCTGCTGAATCCGCTGCCGTTCCCACAACCGAAGCAACTGGTCTCGATATTCGAAAATTCGCCGGATTTCAAAGAATCGTCAATTTCCTATCCGAATTTTTTGGATTGGCAGCGAATGAACACCACGCTCTCGGCCATCGCGGCGTACCGCTCCGACAGCGCGAATCTGACCGGCAGCGGCGAGGCGCAGCAAGTTTACGTGCAGATGGTGTCCGCGGATTTCTTTTCAATCCTCGGCGTACATCCCGTGCTGGGACGCACCTTCACCGCGGATGACGATCGGCCGGGTGCCGCGCCGGTCGTGCTTCTGAGCGAAGGCCTTTGGAAAAGCAAATTCGGGAGTTCGAAGGAAATCCTGGGAACGACCATCAAAATGGATGGGAAGGGCTACACGATACTTGGCGTGATCCCGGGCAACTTGCATCTTTCGCTCGAAAATTATCAGACGAAAAATGACGTATATACTCCGGTAGGAATTTTTGACGACCCGCTCTTCCAGAATCGCAGTGCGCATGAAGGCATGGATGCAATCGCTCGGCTGAAGCCTGGCGTGACGATCGAGCAGGCGCGCGCCGATATGGACAGAATCGCACGAACGCTCGCCGCCGAGTATCCGGACGCGGACAAGACTGCGGGAATCACGCTCGTGCCCATGAAAGAGCAGATCGTCGGAGACGTCCGCCCATTTCTGCTGATTCTGCTTGGCGCCGTGGGCTTTGTACTGTTGATCGCCTGCGTGAACGTGGCCAACCTGCAACTCGCCCGATCCACGAGCCGTGCGCGTGAATTTGCCATACGCGCGGCGCTGGGCGCAAGCCAGCTACGCGTGATCCGTCAACTTTTGACCGAAAGCATTTTGCTCGGACTCGC